>CAYVPX010000020.1:0-13064 GCA_964453935.1 uncultured bacterium
TTATAATTAAAGTTGCGAGTATCGGGGGAATATTATATATAATTTTTAGGGAGATATTTAAGAAAAATGAAAAAAAATGATAAAAAATTAATGGATGCGCTTGATCTGGTCAATGATGAGTTGGAAAAAAAGGAAAAAAATCTTAAAAAAGAATTTAATACCCTTGAAAAAAGGTTGAAAGAGGACCTAGAAAAAACAGAAGAAGATTTAAAAAATAAATTAAATAATTTAAAAAAGGAAGGAGAAAAAGAAGCAGCGGATCTTTTGAACACTATTAATAATGAGATAAAATTAAAAGAAAAGGATATTAGTAAATCCTATAAAAGTAAATTTGAAAAAAAGCGAAAAATGCTTTTAAAAAAGATCATTAATGAAATACATTGATATTTTGGAAACCTTTTCAATACTTCACGGATTTAAACGATATTTATTATCAGGTGAAGAGATCATGCAGCTTATTAAAGAAACGAATAGGGATGAATACTTTAATAGGGTAAGAACCATTTTTCAAATAAAGGAGGATGTTAAAACAATAGAGGAATTAGAAGAATATTTTAACAAGATCAGAATTGGATATGAGAAAAAAATAAATGGTTTTATCAAATTAAATATTTTTCATTATGATGTGATGCAAATGCTTGAATTTAAAAATGAGTTTAAGCAGTTGGAAGAGGGATTTAGTATTATTAATACAATAAATGAGCAGATAGGGTTGCTAAAAGATGTACAATGGATAAATAGAGATTTCTTTTTGGAATGGGTTGATTATCTTTTTACCATATATATATTGAGATTAAAAGGGAATTATGGTTATGAGAAACATTATTTCCAAATGGAAAAAATTGAATTGAACACTATAAAATATAATGTTCTGATTGATACAGTATTTTCAGATGATCCAAGCAGTATCCAAAGTAATTTTTCATATTTTAAAGATAGTTTTAAGGAATCAGACCTTCAGGTGAACTTTGAAAAGGGCAAGGTTATATTTTATTCGTTTCTATTGAAAAAAATCAAATTGTTTTCTTTGGATGATATACCCACCATGATCTTTGCAGTATTTCTCCTTTTTATTAGACAAAACGATTTCTTATTGGCAAGTTTAAATGCAATTGAGATGGATCTTGATAAGGCTAAATTGGGAGATATGCTCATATGAGCTTTATTTTTACAGAGAATATGTATCATTACCTGATCGCTTGTAAGAATGAAGATCTTTATAAACTTGCACCTGAAATATTAAAGAACGGTTCTATGCATATTGAAGTAAAGAAAGAAATGGATTTTACAAAACTGGATGCCTTGGCAAAACAAGTGAATATTTTAGAAAAAGAAATAAAAGCCGACAAGATCACCGATAAAAAAATAATTGGCTATGATAAATTGGAAAGAGACGTTTCACATTATTTTGATAAATTTCAAAAATACAAAGAATTTTTAAATCGCCTTAAACAGAGAATGATGTTAATAAAATATTTTTCCTCGTTTTTTGAACTGAACCCTTCTACACCTAAGGTCTTAAATTTACCCAATCTTTTCTTTATTGTTAAAAAAGAACGAAGACCTTTGGCAATTGAATATCTTGAAAAATACGGTACACTTTGGATAAATGAAGATTTTAAGGAATATTCGGTTTTTTTTGCAATTTATGATGAGGAAAATAAGAAAAAAGTTCTTGAGAAGATAATAATAGAAATAGAGGGATTTCATTTTAATGATATTGTAAAATTAAGTGCCGGACAAAAGCCCTTCGAAATAATAGAGGAGAAAAAATGGGCTCTATTGGATACTGAAAGAGAAAAAGAATTGGAATTTAAGCACTTTAAGGAAAAGGTCGCCAAGTATTTGAACATAATAAAGGAAAACCTTCATTTTTATAAAAAAGTAACACAATTTCAATCAGCGGTTTTGGAAAAAGAATACATTTCAATTGTTACGGGATGGGTTCCACAAAGTGAAACAAAAACATTTGAAGAAATATTAAATAAACGCAATATTAGTTATACAAAGGAAAAAGAAGATTATGGCAATAAGAATGTACCGGTTAAATTTTCCAAAAATAAAATAATAGAGCCATTTGATTCGCTTGTTATGCAATATGGAACAACACGATACGGTTTCATCAATCCTGTTTTATTTTTCACCTTCTTTTTTCTTTTATTTTTCGGCTTTATGTTCGCTGATTTTGGGCATGGTATGATTATTTTCTTTTTAGGATTGCTTCTATTATTCTCACCAAATTATAAAACATCTGCTCCTTTGGTGATTCTATTAGGAGTATCTGCGATGTTATTTGGGTTGTTATTTGGAGATTTTTTCGGCAAGGAAGGAATCTTGAAACCAATTTTATTTTCACCAGAACATAATTTTATGACAATAATTGCCATTTCCATAACTATTGGGATAGGAGTTAATATTACAGGAAATTTATTGAATATTATACAGTACTTCAATTCAAAAGATTATTTTAATATGTTTTTCGGTGAATGGGGAATCCTTACCTTGGTATTTTACCTGTCCTTACTCATTTTACCTGCTTTGAGCATAGTGAAAATAATATCTTCCAAATTAATGTTGTATTCATTATTTGGAATAGTCATATTTGGAATTATAATTAAATATTATTTTACGGCAAAAGAACGTGGCAAAGACGAGGCAATGACCGATACATTGATCATATCAACCTGGTTCATTGAATTTCTTTCACATTCCATGTCTTTTATTAGAGTCGCGGCATTTCTTTTGGCACATATTGCTTTGACATCAGCAAGCTATATGATCATCGAAGGTACGCATATGAAAGGTTTCTCAGCAATATTGCTCTTGGTATCATGGACGATATTTGTAATTATATTGGAAGGTATAGTGGTATTTATTCAATCATTGAGGTTGAATTTTTATGAGTTTTTTAGTAAATTTTTTACAGGTGATGGGAAAAATTACGATCCCATAAAATTATAACGGAGGTTAGAATGACTAGAAAAGAAGTAGAGAAAAAAGTTAACAATGCAAAAAAGATCATCTTTGGTTCGATGCTTTTAATTGTTCTTATTGCAGTAATGATCTTTATTATTCCGCAAAAGATAAATGCACAAGACACTCAAGCGCAGCCGGTAAAGCAGCATGAAACCACAACAGCGGAAGCAATAAAGTTCATAGGCGGTGTGCTTGCAGCAGCTATTGCTGTCGGGTTAGGTTCAATTGCCGCCGGAAATGCAGTGCAGAAGGTCGGTGCCGCCTCAATTGGGGCAATAGTGGAAAAACCCGAACTGTTCGGTAGAACGATCTTATATGTAGGTCTTGCAGAAGGAATTGCAATATATGGTATTATCATAGCATTATTAATATTATTTAAGATATGACGCATATTCTCTTAACCGATGATAAATTCTTTACTATTTATAAAATATTCGGGTTTAATGTAAAAGTAATATCAAAAAACAATATTGATACATATTTAAACGATGAAAACATTGAGCTGATATTTGTTACAGAAGGATTCTATCAAAAGATATATGAACAGATAAAACGTTTTGATAAAATTCCCATAATCCCTATTCCTGATATTGAGAATAAGGGTAAAATCGCATCAAATAGTATTGATAATATGTTAAAGAGATTTTTAGGTGGAATATGAAAATAGAAGATTTCAAAAATAATTTATTAAACGAAATAGAAGGAAAATGGAATCAGGAGACCAAGATCTTAAAAAATACCTATGAGATAAAAAAAAGAAAATTAAAAGAAAAATATGAAAAGTTACTTGCTGAACAGCAATCTATGATAGATAAGAATCTTGCTAAGATCAAGGCATCAAAAGCAGTACTTAAAAAGCGCGCAGAACTTGAAATATTTTCTCAATTGAGTGTTTCTTTTACCCATGAGTTGTATAAAGATTTTATTAACTGGACATATACACCGGAGGGTAATAAATATCTAGTGGATAAGATAAATGATCTTAAGAAGCAATTTGATGTTTCAAAAATACTTGTGGGTAAGCGAAATGAGATCAAGGGATATGATAAAGGTGCATTTCAAAGCGGTATTAAAATTATTTTGAAAAATGGAAATGAGATAGATCTAAGTGATGCCTATTTCAAGGTTTTTGTTAGGGAGAGGATATATGAGGTAATAAACGATGAATTATTCGGAAACAATAAAGATATTAAAAATTAATGGTCCCATCGTCGAGTGTGAAAATAACGGGTATATTAAGATCGGTGAACTTGTAAATGTCGGTCCCTTGAAATTGATCGGGGAAGTCATTGCCATAAATGCGGATCGAGCCGTTGTTCAGGTATATGATGATACCACCGGCTTAAAGGTAAATGATAAAATTATTCCTTCAGGGCATCCATTATCCGTTTATTTGGGTCCCGGATTATTGACCAATATATACTCGGGGATCGGAAGCCCTCTGAAGGTCGAGTCCAAGAATGGTTTTATTGAAAGAGGAAAATGGGAATTTCCTCTTGATATGGAAAAGGAATGGGAATTTATCCCTATAAATAAGGTTGGAGACCATGTAACACAAGGTCAGAAATTAGGATATGTTCAGGAATACTCGTTAAAACATTATATTATGGTGCCTATTGGTATTTCAGGAAAAATTGTTAAGATCGAAAAAGGAAATATTAAGTTAGATGATATTCTTGTTATAATAAAAGATTCGGATGGCAATGAAATTAAGATCAAAGGATATACAATTTGGGCGGTAAGAAAGAAAAGACCTGTGCAGGCTATCTTGCCTAAATCTGTCCCATTTTTTACGGGGCAGCGGGTTCTTGATTTTATTTTCCCAATAGCCTTAGGCGGCGTTGCTGCTATTCCGGGAGGATTTGGCGCAGGTAAAACCGTCTTACAACATTCCATTGCAAAATGGTCAAATGCAGATATAATTATTTATGTGGGTTGTGGCGAACGAGGTAATGAGATTGCTCAATTATTAGAAGAATTTCCTTTATTGGAAGACCCAAAATTTAAAAAGCCGCTTATGGAAAGAACTATCATTATTGCAAATACTTCTAATATGGCTGTAACGGCAAGAGAAGCAAGTATATATACTGGAATAACATTTGCGGAGTATTATCGTGATATGGGTTATAATGTTGCGGTTTTAGCGGATTCTACTTCCCGTTGGGCAGAAGCACTTAGAGAGATCTCTTCTCGTATGGAGGAGATACCTGCGGAAGAGGGCTATCCTGCTTATTTGGCATCACGTCTCGCCGAATTTTACGAAAGAGCCGGGTATTTTAAAACACTTGGCGGTGATACCGGTTCAATTACGGCAATAGGAGCTGTTTCGCCCCAGGGAGGAGATTTTTCCGAGCCGGTTACACAAAACACTAAAAGATTTATTAAGAGTTTCTGGGCATTGGACAGGAATCTTTCATATGCGAAGCATTTTCCTGCAATTTCCTGGAGCATGAGTTACTCCGAATACGGTGAGGACTTGGCACAATGGTGGAGATCCAATGGCAATATTGACTGGCTATTACTTAGAGACGAGTTCAAAGGCATCCTTTTGGAAAGTGATAAATTAGAGAACATTATTAAGATAGTTGGTTTTGAATCATTGCCTGATGATGAGAAGATCGTTTATTTCATGGGAGATCTTATCAAAAAGGCATTTTTGCAGCAAGATTCTTACGATAAAGTAGATGCATATTCATCTATGGAAAAACAAGTTGCCATGGCAAACATCTTGAAAGTATTTTATGATGATATTAAGAATAAACTTTCCACCGGTGTTCCTTTTTATAAGATCAAGGAATTACCTGCGGTTCAAAAGCTTACGAAACTCAAGTTCATTGATGAAAAAAGTCCTGATTTTAAAAAAGCCGAAGATGACATTCTTCAACAATTGGAGGAATTATAATGAAATATGTGGATCTTTATAAAAATATTACATATATGAAAGGACCGATTCTTATTGTAGAGAATGTATCAGATGTTCATATCGGATATCTTGCTAAAATAATACTACCTGATGGAAGTTATAAAAGAGGGCAGGTATTACAAGTTAATGAGGATAAAGCTGTTATTCAAGTATTTGAAGGGACAGGAGATCTTAATACCAAAGATATTGGTGTGAATTTTTCCGCAGAGCCGTTTAGAGTGGAGATCAGTGAAAAATATAGGGGCCGTATACTTGATGCATTCGGCAATCCTAAGGATGGGCTGAAAAGAGAAAAATCCGGGATTTTCCGAGATGTTAATTCAAGCTCAATTAATCCTTATTACAGGGAATATCCCCATGATTTTATTGAAACGGGGATCTCATCTATTGACGGTTTGACCACACTTATTCGAGGGCAAAAATTACCGGTTTTTTCAGGCAGCGGTCTCCCACATTACGAAATGGCAATTGAAATAGCAAAGAATGCACGATTAAAAGAAGAAAATGATAATTTTATCGTAATATTTGTTGCAATGGGAATAAAAAATGATGATGCCTTCAAGTTTTATAGAAGTTTTGAAAGCGATAATAAATTGGACAAGGTTATCTTGTTTTTTAATCTTGCCGATGATCCTCCTATGGAACGATTGATCATACCTCGAACGGCATTGACCTATGCGGAATATCTTGCTTTTGAAAAGGATTATCAGGTTCTTGTTATACTTTCGGATATGACCAATTATTGTGAAGCACTAAGGGAAATCTCATCAGCACGTTCTGAGGTTCCATCAAGAAAGGGTTATCCGGGCTATCTTTATTCCGATCTGGCATCTATTTATGAAAGAGCCGGTAGAATAAAGGGGAAAAAGGGATCCATCTCTCAAATACCTATTTTGACCATGCCCAGTGATGATATAACACACCCCATTCCTGATTTAACTGGTTATATCACAGAAGGACAGATTGTTCTATCAAGAGATCTTAACATTAAAGGGGTATATCCGCCCGTTGATATTCTACCTTCTCTATCGCGTCTTATGAAAGACGCTATAGGAAAAGGGTTTACACGAGAAGATCACCCGCACCTGGCTGCACAGATCAATGCAGCATATTCTTATGCAAAAAAGGTAAAGGTAATTGCCAGTGTTATAGGGGAAGAAGAACTCTCCGAGGTAGATCAAACATATTTAAAGTTTTCAAATGAATTGGAGAATACCTTTATTGATCAAGGGATCAATCATCCTCATACAATGGATGAAACATTAGATTTAATGTGGAAGATCCTTAAAATATTACCTAAAACAGAATTGACCAAATTATCAGAAGAGGAATTGAAAAAGTATTATGGATGATATTCAGAAGATGCCCGCAACTAAATCTGCTTTAATATCACTGAAAGAGGATTTGAACACATATGATGTGGGGCATGATATATTGGAGCAGAAAAGGGAACTTTTATTAAGGGACCTTTTGAACTATCAATACCAATATTCGGAAGTAAATAAGATGATGATAGAATTTTTTAATATTATCAATGACAAACTTTTAAATTTGTTGAAGATCCATTATATGAAACCGGAGAATAAAAATATTATGGAAATTCATGTTAATAAGAAAAGACTACATGGCACGGTGAGTTTTGAAATTGATCTCACATCCCCGGAAATGATAAATTTTTTTGATTCATTTGAAGGGTACGGTCCCATATTTGATTCAATAGTCCTTAAATTCAAAGACCTGATCACTCATATCAAAGATTGGCTTGAGCTTTATTCCACAATGTATAATATATTAAGAGAGGTTGAAAAGACATCTAAACGAGTTAGGGCATTGGAGAATATTTTTATTCCGGAATATAAAAAAAAGATCAAGGAGATAGATGATTCGCTTGCTGAAAAAGACAGGGAGGATTTTGTGAGAAGAAAAAAAATTAAGGAGCTAAAAGGATGATCTTAAAAGAGCATAAAAAAATATTGATCCCAATATTTTCTGAAAAAGATATGCTTTATCTTATACGAAATATTGAGAAAATCGGAACAGAAGGTAAAGAGTTTATCCTATTACGTCTTATTGATGAACAGATGACGGAAAATGTTTGTCGTAGATTAAGACGTGATCCGGGAAAATATCTTTCTTCCATAATTGATAGTGCTTGGAATAATCTTTATTATTTTCAAGAAGAGCTTACTAAAAAGGGTATACATAGTAAGGTCTCACTAAAGACAGGTAATGCTTTAAAGGAGCTCATTGATTTTGGAAAAAATGTTAATATTAAGGTAATTTTATTTGCTCGCTTGCTTGAATCCGGTTTTGAAGGTATTTTTAAAGAAAAATTATTAAAAGCTCTCCTCATTTCATGGGAGCATATAATAATAATAATATAGGAGCTACTTATGATAAAAGAGTTAATAACGAAAGAACAGGTAATTATTCCGTTAAAAGGACGAACAAAAGAAGAGATCCTAAGAGAATTTGTTGAGCATGCTAAAAAATTGGGACTTATTGATAATGCCGATCAGGTTTACAATCGTATATTGGAACTTGAAAATATTGGTTCATCCGCTTTGGAAAAAGGTATTGCTCTCCCTCATATTAGGGATAATATAATAAAAAATATTTTTGTTCTCATTGGTATTTCCAAACAAGGTGTGGATTTTGATTCCATAGACGGTGAATTATCGAAGATTATTTTTTTTATTGGAGCTAAAAGAAATGACAAAAAATACCTGCCGTTACTTTCTAAGATCTCTCAAATGTGTTCTTATGAAGACAACAGGAGTGCTTTATTAAATTCCGGCTCTTCCGAAGAGGTTATAGAAATTATTTCCAATTGGGAAAAATGAGCAAATTGTTTGAGGAAATTATTAAACTCAATAAGGTATTTAGCACGAATGATATTGCTAAAAAATATTTAGAAAATACGCATAAAAATTTTGTAATTGTTGCTGATGAACAAGAGCATGGCAGAGGGCAAAGGGGAAAAGATTGGGAATCTCCATTAGGCGGCTTATGGTTTTCCATATGTTACCTTGTTAAAGATCCTGTTCCTACGATCACTCTTAATATTCTTATTAATAATGCGGTAATTGACTCTATTAGTTCATTGTTTTCCAAAAGTAAATTGAGATTACAGCCGAAATGGCCTAATGATATTTATTTGGAAGGTAAGAAATTAAGCGGCATACTTATTGAAGGCATTGAAAATGAATATTACATAATTGGTGTTGGGATAAATACAAATAACACAACTGTCTATGAAAATGCGATCTCTCTTCAAAAGGTCATTGGAGAACCTGTAAATAATGATGAACTCTTAAAATCTATACTTCATAGGTTCGAGTATTTAACCAAAAGTGATCATGAGAAAGAGTTCATTAGATGGAAAAGAAATAATCTTATTTTGAAAAAAAAGGTTAAAATAAAAACCGGTGGAAAAATTTACAATGCTATTGTGCAGGATATTGATAATACGGGCAGTTTGATCCTTGACAATGGCATGAGGATCATTAGCGGGAGCATAATAAGTTTTGAATGATCTATATTTAAAAATCGGCAATAGTTCCGTAAAAGCATTATTTAAAAATGTGATCTATGACATAGAGGATATTTCACAGCTTAAAAAATTAAAGATCGGGTCTTTGTATTACTATTTTACCGATCCTCATAAATTTAAAGACCTTCTGCCTTATCTGAATTCCATAAATGCTGTTGAGTTTACAAGAAGTAATATTCGCTTGATAGAAAATGGATATAAATATCCTGATGAAATAGGTATTGATCGGTTATTGGGTGCTTCATTTTTTTATAGGAAATATAAAAAAGATCTTATATTTGTTGATCTTGGAACTGCCATTACGGTAAATATCATAAGAGATAAAAGATTGACAGGCGGTTATATTTTACCCGGAATAAATGTCTATTATAAGTCGTTGAGCAATGTCGGAAGGTTACCGTTAATTAAGAATAAAAAAATATTTTTTGAGCCGGGTAAAAGTACAATGGAAAATATTAGGAATGGATATTTCTTGTTATTAAAGAGTTTTTTTGATAAAATAAAAAAAAGAGAAAAATTACCTCTTTATGCAAGCGGCGGCGAGAAAATGCTTATTGACCTGGATGTTTTTGAACAATATAATGAGGATGTTGATTTAAAAGAGATGAGAAATTATGAAGAGAATTAGTATATTTTTGCTTTTCTTATTTGTTATGATCCAAATATATTCTAATTCGGAAAAACTTGTTCTTGCAATTAGTTCCTTGTCTGATGGATTTAATGATTACGCCATAAAATATTGTAAAGATTATTTAAAAGAAGACGGAGCAAATATTCCATATGGTAAAATGGTGCTTGGGCTCGCTTATTATAGAAAGAAAGAGTATAAATCTGCAATTATGAATTTTAAGGATATTCTTTTTGATTATAATAATTTCCCCAAGATAAACAATGTTAAACTTTATCTTGCACTTTCCTATTTGGACAATAAAGAAGAACAGAAGGGTTTGAAAGAATTGTTGGAATTGAAGAAAACAAAACTTGATGATAGAGCTTTTTTTTATGAAGGGCTCTACTATATGAATAAAAAAAATTATGATTTCGCAATAAAGGACTTTTCATATATTGTAGAGAACAATCTGGATTCCGTACTTTGGGATAAGGCAAATCTTGAACTTTCCATATTATATAACACTCAAAAGCGATATGATCTGCTGGAAAAAACGGTACTTTCATACCTTGAGCGCTCGCCAAAAGGTAAATATGCAAATAGATTAAGATTTATGCTCGCCTTGAACTATTACTATATTGGTACCTATGATAAAGCAATTAAAAATTTCAATGTTTTGATCGACAATGTTTATAAGATAGGCGATTCATATTTTTACCTTGCCGACTCATATTACTACGAAGGTGAATTTAATAAGGCAATTATCAATTATAAAAAAGCTATTGATTTCAAGACACAGTTCTTAACAAGAACAAATGAAAATATAATTCTTTCATATATTAATCTGGAAAAATATGAGAATGCACTACAAACCATAAAAAAGTTAGTTCAGGATAATGTTAAAATAGATCCCTTGAAAATTAAATATTATTATTTAAAGATATATTATGCAATGAAAAAGTATGATACTGCAAAATTATATCTTGAGCCATTATTAAAAGGTATAAAATCTGGTCCTATGCTTGTGGAAATAAGTTTGATGAAGGGTAATATACTGTATAATGAGGGTAACTATTCTTCTGCTGTCAATTTTCTTAAAAAAGAAAACGCCAAACTAAATAATAATGAACTTAATGAACTATTAGGAGATATTTATTCGGAAAAGGATCTGAACAATTCTCTATTATATTACAATAAGATAATTCATTCTACCGATAATATTGAACTGAAAGACAGGATATATTTAAAAATTGCTAAGGTTGACTTAAAATATTCAAAGTATGAGGACGCTGTAAATACCTTAAAAAATATATCTATAAAATCACAAAATGACGAGTATAATAATATCCTTGGACGAGTATTATATAATTTAAAGAAATATGATGAAGCAAATGTAGCTTTTTTAAAAGTTGAAAATAACAGTGATTTTTATATTGAATCTGCTCATTATATGGCATGGATACTTGAGAAAACAGGATATATTAATGATGCCATTGCAAAATTGGGTCATATTTTGGATATGCTTCCTAAAAACGGACAAAAATATAATGAAATAAAATTTGATATTGGGAAAATATACTATCATATGAAAAATTATTCAGCCGCGCTTCCGATTTTTATCGAATTAAAAGGTAAAAATGTAAAACAACCCCTACGAGACGATATAGATTTTTTATTGGCGAAAACCTTTTATAAGTTAGAAAATTATAATTCTGCAAAAAAAACTTTTGAGGATATTGTAGGATCAAAAAAATATGGAGATGAAGCACGGTTTTATCATGCATGGTGTAATTTGAACAATGGTGATAATCCAGAAGCTATCAAAGAATTTCAGAGTATCTACAATGATACAAATAGTCCTTTCAAATACGATGCGGAGCTAAAAGTCGGGGACATATACTTTAATGAAAAAAAGTATGATCAAGCAGTTGCCACATTTGAGGCAATAATTAATTCACCGAATGTATCTGATTATTATAAGGGCCTTGCCGCTTTTAACAGGGAATGGACCTATTTTAAAATGGGAAAATACCAGCATTCAATTGATGTTTCAGAAAATTTTCTAAAAAAATTCCCTAACTCGCCGATTGCACCGCAAATTCAATTAAATTTAGGTAAATTTTACTTTTCAAAAGGTGATTATGAAAATTCGGCAAATGAATTTGAAAAATTACTCGTAAAATTTCCTTCAAGCAAAGAGATATATGAGTCAAAATATTATATTGGGCTCTCTATGTTGAAATCGAAAAATCCTGATAAAGCATACTTATATTTTAAGGATCTTCAGGGAGATGCTGTTCCTTCTCAATGGAAATATAAGGCAATGTTTAAAATGGCATCAATACTTTTTATGGAAACAAAATATAAAGATGCAATGCTTCTTTATAAAAAGTTAGCTAATACTGATATTTCTCAATCTCTATATGAAAATACGCTTTATAATATGGCAATAATAGATAAAAAATTACGTAATTATCAAGAAGCTCGGTCAAGTATGGAAAAACTTGTAAATGTTACAACTGATCCTCAATTAAAAAATGATGGTAGAATATTTTTGGGAGAATTATATGAATTAATGGGGTATATAGAAAAAGCAGAGAAAGAATATTCAAGTGTTATTATTGAAGGTAATGATTCTCAGCAGGTTGAATCAGAATTCTGGCTTGCCAAGCTTTATCAGAATAAAGGTGATTATGATAAGGCAATTGATGAATTTATGAAGATCATTTATCTATACAAAAAATTTCCTATGTGGGTCGGGAGTGCTCGATTTGAACTGGTAGATACATACTTAAAGAAAGGGGATGATAAGAATGCTAAAAAGATGTTAGGATTGATCATTGAAAAAAGCAGTCGAAAGGATGAAATAATCAAAGCACAAAAAATGTTAAAAAATATTAAATAAAAATGGGAATAATAGAAGAATGGTTGCGGGGGTCGGATTTGAACCGACGACCTTTGGGTTATGAGCCCAACGCGCTACCACTGCGCTACCCCGCGTT
>CAYVPX010000021.1:0-12820 GCA_964453935.1 uncultured bacterium
AATATTATATTTTGAAACGATCATTAAATAAATTAAAGACAATAAAAAACTTGTTAAGGGAAATATGAAAAAACTTGAAATAAAAAAAGCACAGATGGGGTATAACGAAAAACTTTGATATCGTTATCTGAGAGCTAAAAGTTATATGTTTCACGGAAAAAAAAGCAGAGCAAATAAAATTCTTGAAAGTATTGCGGAATCTGTTTTTTCAAAAAAGTTGAAGGAGCTGTTTATATTTGTTGAAATTATATTAAAAGATTATCAGCAACTTTCTTTAAATAATGAGTATAATAAAATAAGAAGCGAATATATTCAATTATTAAGGGAATTTAATTTAGAAAATAGGGTATAGATAATTTTTAATTTTTTTTGTGAATAAAGATCAACTTGTAAGAATATTTCTTGGATTAAAGCCCTGTCCAACGATTTCATAAACATCGGTAACGACAATAAATGCCTTGGGATCTATTTGAAGTACATTTCTTTTCAACATTGGCAATTGTTTTCTACTTATTGCAGAAAATATAATATTGGTTTCTTTTTCTAAAAACCCAGTTTTACCATAAAATTCAGTAACTCCGCGATTTATATATAAAAAAATAAACTCTTTAATAAGTTCTTTTTGATCACTTATAATAAATACGCCTCTTGCATTACCGCTTCCTTCCATGACCTTATCAATTATACTTGATGATAGATAAAGTGTTAAATAACCGTATAAACTCATTTCAAAGGATTTGAAAACAATGCCAGCCAAGGAAATAACAAAAAAATCTATTGCCATAATCCCCATGCCAGCCGTATGATTTGTGTATTTTCTAACGATTTGACCTATAACATCTGTCCCGCCTGTACTTGCATTTCCGGAAAATATTATACCAAGTCCCAAACCTAAAACAACACCTCCGAATATTGAACCCAATAGCATATTATCTGTAATTTGCGGCA
Source organism: uncultured bacterium (assembly GCA_964453935.1). GTDB lineage: Bacteria > AUK180 > AUK180 > AUK180 > AUK180 > AUK180. The sequence goes on from CAYVPX010000021.1 coordinate 949, forward strand.
CTTTCATAATATAAGTAAAGAAATCAATAAGTAGATTTGAAAATGTCATCCCTATGATAGTTCTAAACGCAAAGGTTTTCCCCAAAAGCATATATCCCATTATAAGCAGTGGTATATTCAATATAAAACTTGTTATACCCACAGGAACATTGATGGTATAATGCAGAATGATAGATAATCCTGTTACCCCGCCTGGTACGATCTTCAGAGGTATTAAAAACATGGGATATGCTAATGCCATTAATATACTTCCTACAACTATTAGGAAAGAATCAACATATAATCTGTGCTTATTTACAAAAACAGGTAAGCTCATTTTTCCCCTTTCACCAATTTCTTAATGATTTCAAAAACCTTTTCCTTTTTTGTATCTTTTGGGATCTTCTTAATGATATTCCCTTTTTTATAAATAATCATATACTTTTTTGTCCCTACTATTCCAAAATCAGAGTTGAGCGCTTCACCGGGACCGTTTACAACGCAGCCCATTATAGAAATGGTTATATTTTGTTTTTCTTTAGCAAATTTTTCCTCAAAATATTTTGAAAGTTCTATGATATTGATCTCTGTTCGCGAACATGTGGGGCATGAATGTATTGTTACACCGTATTCCCGTAATTCCAAATTTTTTAAGATGGTAAAAGCTGCCCTAACCTCTTCAAGCGGATCAGTAGAAAGTGATACCCTGATAGTTTCACCAATACCTTCATATAATAATATTCCAAGTCCGACACTTGATGCAATGGTTCCTCCATATAATCCGCCGGCTTCTGTAATTCCAATATGCAGAGGATAATCATATGTTTCCCTGAACATTTCGTTCGCCTTCACTGTGGTAATAACATCGCTTGCTTTTAAGGAAACAATAATGTTGAAATAGTCAGCATCCTCAAAATATTCTATTTCTCTGTTAGCTGCTTCAAACATACCTTCGGGTGTTAATTTATCATTATACTTTTTTAAAATATCTTCAGGTAAAGAACCGCCATTTATACCGATCCTAATTGGAATATTTTTATCTTTTGCCATTTCAACGATCTTTTTAATATGTTTCGGATCTTTAATATTCCCCGGGTTTATCCTTAACTTATCAATACCGTTCTCCATAGATCTTAATGCTAATTTATGATCGAAATGAATATCAGCTACCAATGGAATATCCGGGAACTCTCTTTTAAATATTTTAATGTTTTCTGCTGATCTCTGTGTAGGAACGGAAATTCGAATGATCTCACAACCAACGGATAGGAGTTTTCTAATTTGTTCAATAGTACTTTTCACATTCTCAGTATCCGTATTTGTCATTGATTGAACACGAATGGGATTATCTCCTCCAATAAGGTATTTTCCTACTTTTACAACCCTTGTTTTCACTAAAAAAATCTCATTATATCATTAAATATTACGAACAAGAACAGTAGGATCAATAATGCCCAACCAATTTGAGCAAAGATCTCTCTACCTTTTTTCTTCATTTTTTTCTTGGTAATCCATTCCCATAAAAAAAGAAGGATCAAACCACCATCCGTTACCATAAGCGGTAAAAAATTAACAACTGCTAAATTTACGGAAATTAAGGAAATTAAAGATAAATATGTGGTCCAGCCTCCCTTCAAACTTTTTGAAATTATATATCCGATTGCAATAGGACCACCTAAATTTTTTGCTTCTTTGGGATGTGTAATAACTATTCTCAAAGAAAGATATATTAAGGCAAAATCGTAACCAACTTCTGAAAATATCTGTTTAATCCCTTTGGAAAAGGAAAGTCGTTCGGTTCTGTAATCCGGAATAATATCAAATGTATAGTAACCCTTTATCTTTCCTTTACTATTAAAACCCGATTGTTTCACAGGAAATAATTTGGTTTCAAATGTATTGCCGTCCCTTGAAACAAGCAGATCCGCCGGTTTTTTATTTTTATCTACAAATTCAAATATATCTTCAAAGGATAAAATATCTTTACCGTTCACCTTCAAGATCTTATCATTTTTTCTTAAACCTGCTTTATACGCTTCACTCTTTTTTGAAAGTTTACCAATTACGGGAGGTGTAACAAATGAAACTCCAAGCACACAACTTTTCATATAATGATTTGAAACCATTCTTGGTTTTGCTGATAAATGAATAATCTCAGTACTCCTTTTCACCGTGTAACCAATGGTATTGCATTTCGAATTATGTATTATATCAGAAGCTTGATAAATAGAATTTACTTTTTTCCCGTTTACATTAAGAATAATATCGCCTCTTTTGAAACCAGCTGCTTCCGCAGCGCTATTTTCCTGAACACTTGCGATCTGTACATAATTTGGTAATATGGGAGTATGTATACCAAAACCAAAATAACCAATTGGTAAAAGAATAAATGCTAATACAATATTAAAGAAAGGACCTGCAAAGGCAATAATAATTTTTTCCCAAGGTTTTCTTGATAAAAATTCATCATTTGTTCCTTGAAGTTCTTCATCCGGATTTTCTCCTTTCATTTCAATATATCCGCCAATGGGAAATGGAGTTATTTTATACAGTGTTTCTTTCCCTTGTATCTTAAAGATCGGTGGTCCGAAACCAATTGAAAACTGTTCTACTTTTATTCCGAAGATGCGAGCAAATATAAAATGACCATACTCATGTATTAAGATCATTACACCTATACCTAATATAATCGCTAATGCGGTTATCATTTATTTCCTCCTGTAAAACGTTCAATAATATCCCTTATCTTCCTTTTTATCTCCGAATATAATTGAAAGTCAATGTCATCATTACTATTAAAATGTTGTTGAATTAATTCGTTGTATTTAAAAATATCTTTAAATTTGATCTTACCCTTTAAAAAGAGTTTAACAATTTCCTCATTTCCATAAACAATTCCCATCCTGAACATGGGTGCTTTTTGCAAGCTATTTATCATAAGTTGAAAATTGGGATAAAGCTCATAATTAATGGGTTGAAGTTCTAATTTACTTAAAAAAGTCCTTAATCTTTCTTTGGTTGTCATTCTCCGTTCTCCGTATAGTGCATATTTTATAGGGAAATACATATCAGTAGGCGATAAATGTGCAAAATAGTTACCATCATAAAACTGTATCAGTCCATGTATTACGGATTGTGGATGAAAAAGCACATCGATCTTATCAATAGGCTCATGAAAAAGAAAATGTGCCTCCATAACTTCATATGCTTTGTTTACCATTGTAGAAGAATCAACTGTTATGATTTTACCCATATTCCAATTAGGATGATTTAGTATCTCTTTGTTTGTAATTTCGCCCTTAATTGGAGTATTTTTGATCACTCCGCCCGAGGCGGTCAAGATGATTTTGTCTATCTCACTTTTTTTTACCTTCTTTAGAAGTTGATAAATTGCCGAGTGTTCCGAATCAACAGGAATAATATTTTTTAAAAATGTTCTATTGATCTTTTTTAAATATTCGTAACCGATAACAAGAGATTCTTTATTTGCTAATGCGATTGTTATTGGGGTTTTAACGGCAATGGCAGTAAATTGTAATCCCGCAATGCCTGAAATCCCATTTATAAATATATCACTTTTATTAAAAATAGATTCCAGTTCTTCCTTATTTATCTGCTTTGTTCCCTCTGGCAGATCGGTTATTTTTTCACCGAAAATGACATATTTCGGGTGAAATTTATTAATTTGAAATTTAAAACTATTTATATTCTTATTCGCAATAAGGCACATTACCTGGAGATCATTCGGATTGTTCTCAATTATATTAAGTGTCTTTTTCCCAATAACGCCGGTGGAACCTCCTACAATAATTTTTTTCATTGGACGAAGCTCATTATTACGAATATTATAGGATAAACAAAGAGAATGGAATCAAATCTATCAAGAAATCCTCCATGCGCGCCTAAAATATTGGAAAAATCTTTTATTTTTAAATATCTTTTAAAAAATGATTCAAAAAGATCACCTAATTGTGCGGTTATCCCAATAAAAGCAGATAGCAAACCCATTTTAATAAATATCAAGATAATATTTATAGGGATAAAAGAAACTTTATGTTCCAATAAAATAATAATTATACCCATTATACCACCGAGAAATAAATTAAAGAACAATCCCCCGATCACGCCCTCCAAACTTTTATTAGGAGATAATTTTGGGAATATCTTATTTTTACCATACTTTATTCCTGTAAAATAAGCAAAGTTGTCATATATCCATATGGAAAGCAAAACAAATAGTGTGATATACGCCCCATAGGATATTCTAAATAATATCGTAAATTTAATTCCGCAAATAATAAAAACTGTTAATAAAATAAAGATTGCAATGTTCCCCAATTCCTTGATATCATCTTTAATGAAAAAATGCACTAAAAAAGGGAACAAAAAGATAAATAATAAGATAGAGAACCAAAATATTTGCTGGTTATTGATAAAGATCAAAAATCCCATAAAGATGCTTAGAAAAATAAAAAGATATTTATATTTAAACACCTTTGTAATTTCATAAGCAAAAAAAACAGATACTACTGACAAAAAAAGCCTAAAATAGAGTCCTCCAAAGAAGAAAAACAAAAGAAGGACAGGGACGTAGAATATTGCAACAAGAGTTCTTTTTTTTAGGTTATTAAATTCCCCCATATCTTCGTTCTCTCCCTGTAAATTCCTCAATTATATTTAAATATTCTTCCTTTGTGAAATCCGGCCATAGGGTTTTGGTAAAATAGAACTCTGAGTAAGCAGCCTGCCAGAGTAAAAAATTACTTAGCCTTAATTCACCGCTGGTCCTTATTATTAAATCGGGATCAGGCATATCATAGGTGAACAATCTTTTAATAAATCCCTTTTCACTAATTCTTTTTACATTGTCCTTGATTATATTGCTTACAGCTATGAGTATCTCTCTTCTTGCAGAGTAGTTTAATGCCAAGGTGAGGCGCATACCCTTTCCTTTTTCTGTTTCAGCCATGGTACTCCTTATTATCTTTCTTGTATTATTCGGAAGTTTACTCCATTCTCCTATAACATTAAATACAATTCCATTTTTTAACATAGTATCCAACTCATCGTTACAATATTCCTCTAAAAGCCGGAAAAGTCCGCTTACTTCTGCTTTAGGACGTTTCCAATTTTCTCTTGAAAAGGCATATAATGTTAAATATTTTATCCCCAATTCTCTTGATGCCGTAACAATTGTTTTAACGGTTTTTGCACCCTCTCGATGTCCGGCAAGTCTTTGTAATTGTTTTGCTTTTGCCCATCTCCCGTTGCCATCCATAATAATGGCAATATGTTTTGGAATTTTTTTTGAACGATCCATTAAATTGACAGGATTTCCTTCTCTTTATCTTTGAGAATTTCGTCTATTTTACCACTAAAATCTGATGTTATTTTATCAATTTCCTTTATTCCTTTTTCCCTTTCATCCTCGGTAATATCCTTATCTTTTTCCAATTGTTTTATCATTTCTATTTCATCATGCCTGATATTTCTTATACTTACCTTGAAATTTTCAGATATTTTCTTTGTTTGTTTTAAACTTTCCTTTCTTGTTTCTTCTGATAATGGCGGGAATGGTAACCTAATGACCACGCCGTCATTTTGTGGTGTTACACCAATATTGGCTTCAAGGATGGCTTTTTCAATATTATTGATTATTGATTTATCCCATGGTTGAATTACAATAAGTCTCGGCTCGGGTATTTGTATCCCTGCGATCTGTCTTAGTGGAGTTTTTTCTCCATAATACTCAATCTTAATATTGTCAAGCAGTATTGGATTAGCTCTTCCTGTCCTAACTTTTGCAAGTTCACCTTTCAAGCTATTAATAACCTTACCCATTTCCTCTTTTGCATTCTTATAAACTTCATTTAACATTATTTCCCCCATTTAACATATGTTCCGATCTTTTTATTATATGCTTTTAATGTATTGCCCTTTTTAAAAAAATTATAAACGATAAGTTCGGTTTTAGTCTCCTGAGCAAGGTGAAAAGCGGCATGATCAAAGATCACTCCAATGTCTGTTTTTAATATTTCTTTAAAAGAAATATTTTTATATTTCTTTGCATCTTTGAATATTTTAGGGTCTTTGTTATATATGCCATCAATTGTGCTACCTTTCAAGATCATATTGATATTAAGTTCGGCAGCACGTAATGCTGCTAATGAATCTGTTGAGAAAAACGGATTTGCAGTGCCTCCGCCAAAAACAAGAACATAATTTTTACTAATATCCTCTTTTGCAAGGTCGGCATCAAATAAGGCTGCTATTCTGTTCATTTCAATGGAGGAAAAGAATTTTGCCTTTATTCCAGCTGAATTTAAATAATCAGTTAGAGCAATCCCGTTCATAATGGTTGCCAACATTCCCAACTTATCCCCTTTGACCCGTGTAAAAAGATTTTTTCTTCCTCGATAAATATTACCACCACCTAAGACAATACAAGGTAAAATATTATTTTCAATAAGAGACGTTATTTCATTTTTAATAAAAGATAATCCTGATGAAGAAATAGGTGTATCATCCTTTAATGCTTCACCACTTATTTTTAAGATTACCTTTTTCATTAGTATAACCTATTTGATCTTATAAACAGTAAATCTTGAAACCTTAATATTTTCTCCGAATTTTGCAATATTTTCCTTAATAAAATCTTCTACTGTTTTTTTGTCTTCCTTGTAAAATTCCTGTTCATAAAGGCAATTGCTCTTAAAATACTTGCCCAATTTTCCTTCGACTATCTTTTCTTTAATATTCTCAGGCTTCTTATCATCTTTTAATTGTCCCAAATAAACCTCTTTTTCAGAGTTGATGACTTCTTCGGGAACATCCTCTCTTTTAACATATAGTGGTTCCATTGCAGCAATATGTGTAGCTATTTCTTTAGCAAAAGCTTTGAATTCTTCATTTCTTGAAACAAAGTCTGTCTCACAAAGGACCTCTGCAAGAACACCTAATGTTCCATTGAAATGTATATAACTCGTAACAGCGCCTTCTTTTGTCTCTCTATCAGATTTTTTATCCGCTTTGGCTATGCCTTTTTTTCTTAGTACCTTAACAGCTTCATCAATATCACCCTTGGTTTCGTCCAAAGCTTTTTTACAATCCAATATTCCTGCAGATGTTAATTTCCTTAATTTCCTGATCTTATCTTGCATTTCAGACATTTTTTACTCCTCTTCTTCTACTTGGGGATTATCATTTTCGGTATCTGATTCTATCAAATTGTTATCAAGCCCTTCTTTCATTTTATTTTCTTCGGTATCAACAAAATTTTCCTTATCATCAATAGATTTTTTTTCAAATAAGGCTTTCCCTTCATTATATGCATCAGCAACAGATGATATAACATATTCGATTGCGCGCATTGCGTCATCACTTCCGGGAATAACATAGTCTACAATTTGAGGATTAATGTTTGAATCAACGATTGCCATAACTTTTATACCTAATTTCTTTGCCTCTTTTATAGCAAGTGTTTCTTTTCCGACATCGACAACAAAAATAAGATGTGGGAGCTCTTTCATTCCTCTTAATCCCGCTAAGTTTTTATTTAATTTATTATAATCTCGGGAAATTTTAACCATTTCTTTTTTGTTATACATTCTATCTGATAATTGCCCATTTTTTTCTATAACATCTTCTAAATAATCGATCTGTTTTAAACGCTCGGATATTGTTTGAAAATTGGTCAGTGTTCCTGCAAACCAGCGTAGGTTCACATATTTACAATCGGTTTTCTCCGCCCATTCCTTAACGATAGGTGCAGCTTGTTTCTTTGTGCCGACCCATAGGATTTTTTTGCCTTCTTGACCAAGTTTCTTAGCTATTTTCATTGCTTCTTCTATTTTTACCTTTGCCTGTTCAAGATCTATAAAGTGCATGCCATACATTTTTTTATAGATATACGGTGCAAATTTAGGATTCCATTTAAAGGTTCTATGCCCGAAATGTAACTTGGCTTCTTTTAATTCTTCTATTTTAATTTCTCTCATCGTTCTGCTCCTCTAAATTATCTCTTAGAAAACTGGAATTTTTTTCTTGCACCTGGCTGTCCGGGTTTTTTCCTTTCAACCATTCTCGGGTCTCTTGTGAGCAAACCATATTTCTTTAAGATCTCTCTGAATTTTTCATTATATTTGACCAATGCTCTGGCAATTCCCAATCTAATAGCATCTGCTTGTCCTGATATTCCGCCACCTTTAACTGTAATATTAAAATCAAATGAATCCTCGGAATTTGTAACCTTCAATGGAGAAAGAATGGTCGTTTCATGATCAATCCTTGTGAATATCTCTTTAAATTCTTTTTTATTAACGGTAATATTCCCTTTGCCTTTTTTCATAAAAACTCTGGCAACAGAGGTCTTTCTTCTGCCTGTGCTGTAGCTAATATACTGCTTCATCTTTTATCTCCTTTAATTACAAAAATCTGTGGGTTTTGTGCCTGATGAGGATGTTCATTTCCCACATAGACCTTTAATCTCGTTAACATTTTAGCCGCGATCTTATTTCTTGGAAGCATTCCTTTTACTGCTTTGAAAATAACCCTTTCAGGATGTAATCTTCTCATTTCTTTTAAGGGTGTCTCGGTTAAATGGCTATAATAACCCGAATGTTTACGATAGATCTTCTTATCCTCTTTATTCCCGGTAACCCTTACTTTTTCAGCATTAATAACAATAACAAAATCTCCGCCATCGACATGGGGCGTATATGTAATCTTATCTCTTCCGGATAATTTCTTAGCGATCTCCGTTGACATTCTGCCAAGAACGAAATCCTTTGCATCTACTATCCACCAGTTGCGCTTTACGTCTGCTGGTTTTTGATTATAACTTTTCACTGTGTCCTCCATTTAGTTTTTGGGGCTCATATTTTTTATTGCATAAGTTATGGCATCTAATGCAATATTACATTCTTTTTCGTTGACATTTAAAGGTGGTCTCAACCTTATTGCTCTGTCACCGCATGGTAAAACTATAACGTTCTTACTTTTTACCAAATTAAGTGCTTCATTTCTTTTTTCCGTATCATTAAGGTCAAAGGCAATCATCAACCCTTTCCCTCTAATATTGGACATTTTATCTCTATAATCTTTTCCAAGTTCATGGAGTCTGTTTAAAATGTAATTTCCCATTTTTGCAGCATTATCAACAAGGTTTTCTTCTTCAATTATTTCAAGATATTTCTGAGATCTTACCATATCTATAAGATTACCACCCCAAGTGGAGTTCAATCTTGAAGATTCTACAAAAACGTTTTTTTCATTCTCAAGGATCCTATCGGTTGCCATTATACCGCAAACTTGTGCTTTTTTTCCGAAAGCAATTATATCTGCCTTAACATCATAATGTTCTTGAGCCCACCATTTTCCTGTAAGACCCATTCCCGATTGAACCTCATCAAAGATCAAAAGCATATCATTATCCAGTGTGATCTGTCGTAATTTCTGCATAAATTCTTTTCTAAAATGATTATCGCCACCTTCACCTTGAACAGGTTCGATAATAATTGCGGCAATATCATCACCTTCCTTTTCTATAAAATCATTTATTTGTTTTATACTTTTTCCCTCAGCACGCTTAACATTGTTAAGATTTTCTTCGTTTAATGGGAACACAACCTTTGGGTTCAATACACGAGGCCAGTCAAATTTTGCAAAATATAAGTACTTTCTCGGGTCGTAGGTATTTGTTAATGAAAGAGTGTAACCTGTCCTGCCGTGAAATGCCTGTTGAAAGTGAAGAATTTTATGCCCCTTTTCTTCTTTCATCCCCTTGGCAAAATTTCTTCTAACTTTCCAATCCATTGCTGTTTTTAATGCGTTCTCTACTGCTAATGCACCGCCAGCAACAAAAAACAAGTGCTTATAAGGTTCTTTCATTGCAACCCTTGCAAATGTTTCGACGAATTCAGCCATTTCAACAGTATAAAGATCTGAATTTGACGGTTTGTTAACTGCAACATAAGCAAGTTTATCCATAAATTCTTTTTTTGTGAGTTTAGGATGATTAAAACCAATAGGTAAAGAAGCGAAAAAGGTAAAAAAATCAAGATATTCCTTACCTGTTTTAGCATCTACCAACCAAGATCCATGTGATTTTTTAAGATCAACAACATACTCCATACCATCTGCAAGCATGTATTTTGAGAGAATTTCATGAACATTTGAAGGTGTTATATTACTCATACATTTCTCCATTAAGCCTTAACGACTTTACCAGCTTTTAAACATTTAGTGCAAACCCATCTTTTCACAACCTTACCATTCTCAATGATCCTAACATTTTGTAAATTCGGCATAAATCTTCTTTTACTTCTGTTGTGGGCATGGGAAACTTTATTTCCAACCATTGGCTTCTTGCCGCATACTGCACATACCTTTGCCATTTTGCGCTCCTTTTATATAAAATAGTAAAAAAATTATTATATCAAATTTTCAAAAGAATTCAAGTTATTTTAAAATATTCTTTTTTATTCTGAACATTAAAAATTCCAAAGGAGAGATCATATCAAGATATTCTACAAAGCAATCTTTTGGAACTCTTACTATAATGGGTGATATTACATAAAACCCCTTTACCCCGTATTGAGCAAGTTCATTGACCTTCTTCTGCGTTTCCCCTGCCGGAACAGATAAAACGGCAATATTAACAAGGTGCTTTTTTATAAAAGCAGGAAGTTCATCATCATCTAATATCACAACGCCATTTATGATCCTATTTACCTTCCTTTTATCCTTGTCAAAAGCGCCTATGATCTCAAATCCTCTGATACTCCAATTTTGGTAATTTAAAAGAGCAGCGCCCACATTGCCGACACCGACTAATATTACTTTATGTTTTTGCTCCATTCCTAAAAATTTCTCTATTTGTTTTATTAATTTATCTACCTTATATCCAAATCCAGGTTTACCTGCTTCTCCAATATAAGAAAGATCTTTTCTAATATTTACAGCAGTAATGTTCGTTAACTTTCCAAGAGAATTAGAGGAGATCTTTGTTATTGCCGCAAGCTTTAGTTTTAACAGGCATCTTCTGTATACAATGAGACGTTCTACAGAAATAAGCGGTATTTTTCTCTTCGTTTCCATAATTGTGAAGATTATAACAAACTTTTACAAAAAAATCAAGCAAAATTTTAAAAAACAATTGCGATTCAGACAGAAGCATACCTATGTTTAAAATAGTAAATACTTTTAATACTATTATACCGGCTAAATATAAAAATTACATTCTACTTCTGTCATGTTCAGTGAAACGGAACATCTAAACTTTTATAGTTTGAGGTTTAGTGTTTGATATTTGTGGTTATAAATATAGTTGACAGTTGAGAAAATAAAAGCCAGTTTGTGGTTTGGAGTTTAGAGCTTATGGGTTTAAAAATGAGATTCCTACCATAATATTAGTCAAAAGTCTAAGGTCGAAGGTCAAAGGTCAAAAATAAATACTGAAATTGCGACACATAATATCAGTCGAAAGTCGAAAGTCAAAGGTCTTTCAAACCCCAAGCCTCAAACCCTAAACACCAAACTACAAACTCTAAATGGGGCGTTCACGAACGACCCCTACAACGGTGCATTATATTTTATTGTCAATTGTCCCTGTCTGCGTGCAACGCTCAGGCAGGCACGCAGAAAAGGATAATTAAGAATTGGTAATTAAAATATAGTATTCAGTACTAAGTGCTAAGTATTTAGTGAAATGTAAAAGGAATTTGGAGCTAGTGATTATTATATTTTCTTTTTTATTTTTTCTTGATTTATTTTTGTTTTATTGGTAAAATTAAAACAATCCGGAGGGATGGCAGAGAGGTCGAATGCGGCGGTCTTGAAAACCGTTGTACCGCAAGGTACCGGGGGTTCGAATCCCTCTCCCTCCGTTGAATAC
>CAYVPX010000022.1:0-12792 GCA_964453935.1 uncultured bacterium
GAACACCTTCTTTTGATAATTCTATTTGTTTTGCTAATTCTTCAGCTGTTAGATGCGGATTACCTTTAATTAAATCCAATATCTGCTTTTCTTTACCTTCGTTTTTTGTAGTAGTTTTAATGGTAGTTTTAGTGGTAGTTTTAATGGTAGTTGGAAAGGTAATTTTATAATAATCAAAATCCCCAATTATCTTTGGTGGAATCTTATAGAATTTCGACCAACCATTAATCATCTTATGAAATCCCGTACCCATATCTTCTGCTAATTTTACAAACCGAAATATTTTTGCAATTATTGGGTTTCTTGGTAGAGAAAAATCTTCTTTTAATATTAAGTCTATTTTTTTAGGCAATGCCCCCGGATTAAAAAACTCTATCCTGTTTGTAAATACTCTAATTCTTGGGAATGCTGGTTTTAAGAATTTGGCGAGAGGGGAAAATGAAGTTTTGAGTTGAAGAAAAAAATGGATTCACCACAGAGACGCAGAGTTCGCAGAGGAATAATAAATGCTTAGCTCTGAGAGGAAACAAAAGAAAACAAGGAAATTATAATAACCACAGCACCAAGAAGGTGCTGGATATACCGTAGAGCACACGAAAGGAAGTGTTGAGTTGGGAAAATACATAAATAAACAAGAAAAAAGAAAATGTAAATACCGGATTCCGTATCAAGAACGGAATGGCAGAAAATATTTTTAAAAATAATTTGATTCTTGGGGTTAAAAATGATATTATAAACAATATTTTTAATGAATTGATATGCCTTATAATAGTCAAATTTTTGAAAGAGTAAGGATAGATATTAGGGAGAAAGCAATGAAAATTGAGCAAATAAAAAAAGAAGATTTTGAAAAAATATGGCAATTGGAATCGCTGTCTTTCGGTATGGGTGAGAAGACAAAATCAGTTTTTAAAAAGGAAATTGAACATTATAAAGGGTATAAAATTGAAATTGAAGGGAAGATTGTCAGTGCCGTATTTTATCAAACGATGAAGCTTAATTTCGGTGATAAACCATATAAAACAGCGGGAATTTCTTATGTTGCAACACTTCCCGAATACAGAGGTCAGCGTCATATTAGGAAAATTTTTGAATATCTCATACCTAAATTTGAAAAAGAAGGTTTTATTTTTACTTCATTATATGCATTTAAAATAGAGTATTATAAAAAATTCGATTATGAAAGTGTATGTCAATCATTGAAATATACCTTTAAACCTGATATCGTACCTTCTTTTAACAAAGAAAAATTGCACAAAGTACATTATCTTAATGAAAAGGAAATAAAAGATTATGTAGATTATTTCAATAAAAACATTTATGAGAAATTCAATGGTGCATATAGGAAAAAAGTATCAAATGAAAAGATCTATGATAAATGGATATTGGAATTTGAAGGATATAAACGCATTTACAGGATATTTATCAAAGATAATAAGGGAAATATCAAGGGAATGTTCTTTTACGGTATAAAGAGAACCGCGGATTATCATCAAAAGATAACGGTTTTCGAGGTATTTTTGGAAGATGAGATGGCTTATAAAACATTTCTCAATTATCTTGCAAATTTTAAGGATCAGGCAAAGGAAATATTGGTGTATACAAATTTAGGTGATCGCTTTGAATACCTTTTGAATACACTTTATTTCAAAAAAGAGATAGGTACAAAACAGATGTTGAGAATCTTGAATTTTCGAGAATTGATCAATTCTTTAAAGATAAAAAACGGCTCGTATAACATAGCAATAAAGGATAAGATGATAAAGAAAAACAACGGTAGCTATTCCATAAAAGTAGAAAACGGGAAAAAAGTAATTAAAAAAAGTGAATTGAAGGGCTCCGGAATGGATATAGGATTATTTGTAAAACTTTTATTTCTGGACGATGCTTTGAATTTTTACAGCACCAAGGGCTTTTTAAAGAAAAATGAAATTAAATTTTTGCATGCAATTATGGACAGAAAGCTCTCCTATGTAACAGAGAATTTTTAATGAATATATTCTTGACCAATGATGATGGAATTAATGCTCCAGGGATTAATATGCTCTTTGGTTTTCTAAAAGATTCAGGACATAATGTAATAATGGTTGCCCCCCATAAAGACAATTCTGCTATCTCTCACTCTATTACTTTGGGGAAGGATCTTCTACTTAAGAAGGTCGCAAAAAACAGATACTCAATAAACGGTACTCCTTCCGATTGTGTAATGCTGGGCTTGAAGTGCAAAGTAATGAGTAAACCCGATCTATTGATCTCCGGTGTGAATCGTGGAGGCAATATGGGTGAAGATGTGCATTATTCGGGAACAGTTGCGGCTGCAATTGAAGGTAGTTTTGCAGGAATACCTTCTATTGCTGTTTCAATTGCAAGTAAAGAACCCAAAAATTATAACGCCATTCTGCCTTTTACAAAAGAGATCATAGAGATTGGAATAAAGATGGACCAGGATACAATACTTAATGTAAATTATGGTGATATTGAACATTTAAAAGGTTTGAAATGGACATTTCTTGGGAGAAGGATCTACCTTGACAATGTTGAATGCAATGAATCGGATAATGGAAACATTGAGATCATAAACCATCCATCTGAAAATGTGCAGCAAAAATTAAAAAACAGTGATTTCTGGGCAGTTGATCATGGGTATGTTTCTCTTACACCACTTAACGTTGATTGGACAAACGAGGAGTTTTTGAAAAGTATAAAATGACAATTGATAATTTAATTAAAGAATTAATGGAAGATTATGGTATCTACAATAAAAAGATCCTTGCAGCGATAAGGAATGTTGATCGTAAAAATTTCGTGCCTGCAAAATACGGACAAATTGCCTACGAGAACAAACCGATTCCATTGGTGAACGGGCAAACATCAACACGGCCCTCAACTATATGCAGGTTCATTTCCAAGATACGTCCCTCAAAAAATAAACGTGTATTGGAACTTGGCACAGGAAGCGGATATCAAGCCGCCATCCTTTCAGAACTTTTTGGAGAGGTTATTTCCTATGAAATAGATGACTTCCTCTATAATTGGTCGAAAGAAAGATTAAAAAACAGGCAAAATATTTTTCAATACAATGAAAATCCCTTGATAAAATTAAAGGAAACATCTTTTGATGGTATTATATTTTCTTTCTCGACTCCGATTGTTGCTCAGCATTTAATAGATTCTTTAAATGATGGAGGTATTTTATTGGCACCTTATGTTAAAGGGAAACATCAATATTTATTGAATATAAAGAAAAAAAATGGTATAATAAAAAATGAATTTACAAATTATGAGTCATTTGTAAAGGTAAGAGGATTATTAAATGGATGAACTTTCATATTCTGAGATAAGAAAAGATCCTGTAATGGGACGTTGGGTTATTATCAACAAAGATCCCGGATATATTCCGGATCTTAGTGAAAAAATTGAAAGACCCGAGAAAAAAGATAATTGCCCCTTTTGTGCAGGGAATGAATCAATGACCCCCGATGAGCTCGTTTCAATTTCTTTGAACGAGAATGAACCATGGACCATTAGGGTGATTCCCAATAAGTATCCGGCTTTAAATGAAAATGAGAATCTTGAGAAAGAAGGTATTGGAATATTTGACAAAATGACGGGTTACGGTTTTCACGAGGTTGTGATTGAAAGTCCTTATCATAAAAATAGTATTTCAGATCTATCAAAAAATCATGTTTTTAGTATATTTAAAATAATAAAAAAAAGGATACTTGCTCTAAAAGATGAAAAGGATATTAAATATATTCTGGTTTTTAAAAATGAAGGTTCTTCGGCAGGTGCATCCATAGAACATTCACATATGCAGTTGATTGGAACTCCAATTGTTCCCAAAAGGGTGCAGGAGGAATTGGAAGGGTCTAAATTTTATTATGATTATAAGAAACGTTGTATTTTCTGTGATATTATTAAAGAAGAGCATGCCTCCAATGAGGAAAGAATTATTTATGAAAATGACACTATGATCTCTTTATCTCCTTATGCTGCTCGATTTCCTTTTGAAACATGGATTTTACCAAAAGAACATATCGCTAAGTTTGAAGATTCTTCCGACAGTATTTTAATGGATTTATCAGAGACATTGCTTTTTTATTTGAGATCTCTTAACAAGAACCTGATGAATCCACCTTATAATATTATATTACATAATAGCCCATTAAATGATAATTCGGGAAAACATTACCATTGGCATATTGAAATAATACCAAAGATCAAAAAAATTGCCGGATTTGAATGGGGTACGGGATTTTACATTAACCCGATCTCACCGGAAGAAAGTACCAATGTATTAAAAGGAAAGAATGAATGAAGATCCTTCATGTTGCATCAGAGATAGAACCATTTGTAAAAACAGGAGGTTTAGCAGATGTAGTTGGCTCTTTGCCGAGAGAACTAAAAAAGTTGGGCAATGAAGTATATCTTGTTCTTCCATTTTATAAGTCATTGATCAATAAAAGTTTAAAGATCAGAAAATTAAAAGCAAAGTTAAAAAAAATTAAAACAGTCGATTTTAAGATAAACCTTAATAATGAGGATATCATCGGTAAAATACATTTAACTAAATTCCAAGGATTAAATGTCTTTTTCGTAGAAAATGATGACCTTTTCAACAGAGGAAGTTTATATACTCATATAGTAAAAAATGAAGATAAGATCGAGGTCGTTGATTATGCGGATAACTTAAAAAGATTTTCTTTCTTTGCGCATAGTATTTTTTCAATTATTCAAAAATTTAACATTGATTTTGATATTATACATTGTCATGATTGGCAAACTGCACTTGTTCCGATCCTTGCAAAAAATAATTATAAGTATTTGATCAAACAAAAAACAACCATCCTTTTTACAATACATAACTTGGCTTATCAAGGAATATTCCCTCGAGAACAGTGGGAATATACGAAGTTACCATGGGAACTTTTTTCAATGGAAGACCTTGAATTCTGGGGGGATATTAATCTAATAAAAGGGGCTATTAAATATGCTGATATTGTTACAACAGTTTCTCCAACTTATGCAAAAGAGATTCAGACCAAAGCATACGGATTTGGTTTAGACGGATTTTTATCTCAATATAGTCATAAATTTCAAGGCATATTAAATGGTATCGATTACGATTACTGGGATCCGAATAAGGATGCTTACATTGCTCCTTATAATTTTAACAAAGATAGTATAAATAAGAAACTTTATCTTAAAATTGATTTTGCAGAGAAATATTTTGAGCAATCTACACTTCCATTATTGGGTGTGGTTAGTAGATTAATCGAACAAAAAGGGATCCAATTCCTTATTGAATCTATGGATGAAATTATGGAGCTTCCCGTTAATATAATGATATTAGGAAGTGGAAATAAAAATTTTGAAAATGCACTAATAAAATTAAGAGAAAAATTTTCAAACAAACTATATTTTGAGAATGGTTATAATGAACCAATGGCACATAAAATATATGCATCAAGTGACTTTTTTTTAATGCCATCTGTATTTGAACCCTGTGGTTTGGGACAGATGATTGCAATGCGATATGGAGCAATTCCGATTGTCAGGGCGACCGGTGGATTAAAGGATAGTGTTATTCCTGCAGCTGAAGAAAATGGCACGGGAATTGTATTCAAAGAGGCATCGCCGCAAGGTTTATTTAATGCGATTAAGGAGATTTTTGAAATGAGTGATAAGAGGAATGTGATGAATAATTGTATGAAAAATGATTATTCCTGGCATTCCTCTGCAAAAAAATACATGGAACTATATGAGAGAGGAAAAAATTTATGAAAAAACTAATACTTTTATTGCTATCGATTATTTTTGTTGTAAGCGGTTTCTCAGTTAATTTTGAAAAGTATGAGGGAAAGTATATTGAAAAAGTTGTTCTAACTCATGATAAGAGCTTATCAAGTATTGATAATGATCTATCAATGATATTAAGAACAGAAGAAGGCACTACTTTCTCTATTAAGAACTTGAATGATGATATAAAAGATCTTTGGGATCTTGGTTATTTTAATAATATAAAAGTTGAGGCTACCTGGGGAAAAGTTGGGCTTATAATTAATTTTATTTTTGAAGATAAATATACGTTAAATGATGTATTATTCACGGGAAATGAATCTTTTTCTGCTAAAAAATTACTAAAAAAAAGTAAAATATCTGATGAAAAAGGTAATTTGCAGCAATACTATGACGAATATTTCGCAATAAACGGATTAAAGAAACTAATGAAATATTATCATAAAAGAGGATTTCTAAATGTCAAGATTAGCTACACTATTGAGAAATTAAAGGACAATAAGGTTAATTTAAAATACAATATCAAGGAAAATAATAAATTTTATATTTCAGATATAGAAATAAATGGTAATAATAATTTTAAAACATCAAAGTTATTGAAGGTTCTCAAGGTTCATAAAAGAACACTTATTAATAGGGGTTATTATGATGAGAACAGTGTTGAAAACGGTTTAAATAATTTGAGGGAATTTTATAAGAACAATGGTTATATTTCCGTTGGTATATTAAAAGAACCATTGGAAAAAGTAGATAATCATATTAAACTTGTAATCAATATCAAAGAAGGTAAACCATTCAGTTTTGGTAATATTGAAATTAAATATGCCAAAGATCAGGAAAAGCAGGTTATTCCGATTGAAAAATTAAATGCTGCTGTGAAAAATTTTGTAGGCAAACCATATTCTGAAACGTTATTATCGGATATTTTGCAGAAAATTAGAAGTGGTTTTACCGATATTGGGTATCTGTCGGTTATTGCTAACAGTAAGAAAGTATATGATCTGAGGAATAATAGCATTAAGTTGCTGGTAAATATTTCCCAAGGAAAGCAATTTTTTATAAATTCAATTTCCATTAAACCCTTAAATAAGGAAAAAATGAAAACAAAGAGTTGGGTACTTTTAAGAGAAATGTTCATAAAAGAAGGAGACCCTTTTTCTGTTAAGAAACTTCAGGAGACACAAAAAAGACTTTTCAATCTGAATTATTTTGAAAATATTTATCCAATTTATACGGAGATCCCAGGTACGAATAAACTTGATATTACTTGGTATGCTCAGGAAAAACCAACAGGTAAAGCACAGATTGGTGGCGGTTATTCTAACGAGGAAAAATTTATTGGTTTTGTTGAACTCGGCGAACAGAATTTTTTAGGGTATGGATATAAATTGAATTTTAAATATGAACATAGTAAGTATAAGGACGATTTCAATTTGAGTTTTACGGATCCATGGTTCTTGAACCCATGGGTATTGAAAAAACAATTAGCATTTTCTATTAATATCTATAAAACTTCATTTGACAGATACGAGTTATTTTATAAAGAATATAAAAATGGTATTACATTTAGTTTCGGTAAAAATTTTTGGAAATATTATCAATTCAGCTTTCAAATGAAGCATGATGAGATTCGATTAAGTGTTGATGATAAAAATAGGTATGCCGCTCCACAGGATGTTCTTAATAATTTAGGATGGAATGTTACCAATTCTTTATCATTATCGTTAACACGGGATCATCGTGATTATTTCTTCAACCCAAAAAGCGGTTCGAAATTTACTTTGAATACCACTTTTGCAGGCGACTTTATAGGAGTAGGCAAGGATAAATGGGTTGGTCTCGGCGGAAATGCCCATTACATTAAATTAGTAACACAGGGCGAATATTATATCCCCACCTTCTGGAAGTTTGTTCTTGGAATGAGGGTAAAATTCGGATATATTTTGGGAACATCAAATCAACCGGTGCCACCGATCTATGAAAGATTCTTTATTGGTGGTGACTATTCCGTTAGAGGTTATGAGGATAGAAGTATAGGATATACGGAATTGGCATATGCAAGAGAAAATTGGAAATGGGAATATGCAAATTTTTCAAATGGAACCGCAAGATGGGCAATCATTAATCCTAATAATGGGGATTGGGTAGATCCCTATACTGGTATTATTATTGATCAAACCACTGGAAAAGATAAATATTCCGTAGTAAATGGCGGTAGTTATCCATCATACGGGGTATCATATTATCCGACGGGTGGTACTAAAATATTCAATTTCAATATGGAGTACAAATTTCCCATTTATCAAAAATTATGGGGTGCATTCTTCTATGATGCCGGAAATATTTGGAGTGATATTTATAGAGATACCAATGGTGACGGTGTTGTAGAGAAAGTGTACAGCGAACCCTTCTCAATAAATAATTTTAAATTAGCTCAATCCGTAGGTTTTGGCATAAGACTTGAGGTACCTATGTTGGGAGTTATTAGGGTTGACTATGCCTTTGGATTGTCTCATCCTACTGATTCCGAGGTTGGGAAAGCATTTTCGACGACAAAATTGCACTTTACTATTGGTAATGTGTTTTAATAATAATTGGAGGCGCTTATGAAAAAGAGCTTTATTACGATTTTGGTTTTATTTTTTGTTGCAGGCATTTTTGCAACGGAAATCGGTTATGTTGATGCTATGACGGTGTTTCAGAATACTCAGGAATTTCAAAAGGAGTATAATGCTCTTCAGCAATTTTTTAAAAATAAACAGTCAAGCATTGATGCAAAAAAGACGGAGATGCAGAATGAAATGCAGGCATTGCAGAACCAATCCGAACTTATGGATAAGCAGAAAAAGGATGAAAAAAGCAAAGAATTGCAGACCAAGTATAATAACCTTATGCAAGAATACAATGCTGCTCAAAAAGAGTTGAATCAAAAACAACAGCAGATCATGGGTAAGTTCCAGGCAAAATTAGCCGAAGCTGTTAGGAAAATAGCAGAAAAAGAAGGTTACGACATGGTTGTATTAAAAGATGCGGTTATTTATGCAAATGTTGGGAATGATCTTACACCATTGGTTATTAAAGAAATGAATAAGGAAGCTTCAACATCAACTAAAAAAAGTTCCAAAAGTAAGAAGAAAAAACGTAAATAATGTTAACCGTATCCCAGATTGTTTCTAAATTAGGGGGCAAGATCCTAGGGAATATGGAAAGAGAGGTGATATATCCGCGAAACATAACTGATACGGATGCTGGTTGTATCACCTTTTTAGATAATAATATTTATAAAAAATATCTGAAAGGACTTGAGGATGTTACCATTATTCTGAGAGACGAAGACCGTATTCCTCAGCTTGAAGAGAAGAACTCTCTAATAGTAACTGATTCTCCGCAGCTTTATTATGGAAGGTTATTGGAAATGGTTTCCCAAGCAGATAAACCCGCTCCATTTATTTCTCCACAGGCATATATTCACGAAAGTGTAAAACTTGGAGACAATGTTACCATTTTTCCCTTTGTTTACATTGGTGAAAATTGCACCATAGGTGATAATACGGTTATCTATCCCAACACTACGATTCTCGCTAACTCACAAATTGGTGAGAATACGACTATTTTATCTAATGTAAAGATCTATAAAAATACGAAGATAGGAAATAATTGTTATATTGATCAAGGTGCAAGTATGGGTAACAGGGGTTTCGGCTTCCCCAAGGACAAAAAGGGGCATACCCGCGAGATCCCTCAGATAGGGAATGTGATAATAGGTAACTATGTATATATAGGTGCAAATACTACAATAGACAGGGCTACAGTGGAATCAACCATAATTGGTAACAATACAAAGATAGATAATCTTGTACAAATAGCTCATAATATAAAGATAGGAGATGAATGTCTCATAATCTCTCAAAGCGGCATCGCCGGTTCAACCGAATTGGAAGACAATGTTATTGTCGCCGCACAAGCAGGTATAGTGGGACATTTGAAGATAGAGAAAGGGAGTATAGTTGGTGCTCAAAGCGGTGTTACCAAAAACATCCCCACCGGACAAATGTGGTCTGGTTCACCGGCTCGTCCCCATTTTGATGAATTAAGGAAAGAGGCGATAATTAATAAATTGCCAAAATTATATAAAATACTTATGGAGGTTTTACATGGGAAAAAATAAGGTTATTGATATTCAAGGTATTTTAAAGCGTATTCCCCACAGGATTCCATTCGTTATGGTGGACAGGGTCGAAGAAATTGGCGAACAAAAGATCAAAGCATATAAAAATGTTACAATAAACGAATGGTTCTTTCAAGGTCATTTCCCAGGTCATCCTGTGATGCCCGGGGTTCTCATTGTTGAAGGAATGGCTCAGGCAGCAGCGATTTTAATGGTGGAAGAATTCAATCTGCCCCATGATCTTTTAATGTATTTCTTAACTATTGATAAGGTAAAATTTAGACAGCAGGTTGTTCCGGGCGATAAGCTGGTTTACGAGATTGAAGTAAAGTATTTCTCAAGCGATCCCCTTGCTCCACGAGGAAAATTTATTGGAAAAGCTTTTGTTGACGGTAAAGTAGTTGCACAAGCTGAAATGGGTGCTCTTGGTCAAAAAACAAAAGATAAATAATGCCAAATAATATCCATAAAACTGCAATTGTTTCATCCAAAGCAATATTAGAAGATAATATTTTTATAGGTCCTTACGCTTTTATCGGTGAAGATGTACATCTTATGAATGGTGTAAAGATAATGCATCACGCATCTGTTTATAAAAATACGACTATTGGAGAAGGTTCAATAATATTTCCGTTTGCTTCTATTGGAACAGAACCCCAGGATTTGAAATATGCAGGTGAAACGGCATATCTGGAGATCGGGAAAAATACTACTATCAGAGAATATTGTGATATTAATTTTGCAACAGGTGAAGGTGAGAAAACAATAATTGGTGACAATAATCTTCTAATGGCTTATGTTCATGTTGCTCATAATTGTGTGATTGGTCATAATACCGTTTTAGCAAATGTTGCACAATTGGGAGGTCATGTTACCATTGAGGATTATGCCATAATAGGCGGTGTTGTGGGCATCCATCAATTCTGCAGGATTGGAAAATATGCTTTAGTCGGAGCTTCTACATTAGTGCATAAAGATATTGTTCCTTATGCTCTTATAGACAGCAAGGGTGAAAAGGTCAGAACATTCAATATTATCGGTTTAAAGCGGCACGGTTTTACAAATGAAGAGATCGATCTTGTTAAAAAACTTTACAGGATAATGTTCCATTCACATTTAAATACAACACAGGCACTGAAACGTGTCAAGGAAGAGCTTGATATTAATAATAAAATAATTTCATATTTCGTTGATTTTGTAGAATCATCTAAAAGGGGAATATTGGGCTGAATGAAAGTGAAAATATACAATACATTAACGGAGAAAGTAGAAGAGATCCAACCCATTGAAGATAATTTGATAAAAATGTATTCCTGTGGACCAACTGTTTATGATTATGCTCATATTGGAAATTTAAGATACTTCGTTTTTGTAGATCTATTGAAAAGAACATTATTGAAAGCAGGATATAAGGTTTATCAGGTTATGAACATTACAGATATTGATGATAAGATCATACAAAGGGCAAATGAAAGAGGCATTGATTATAAAGAACTCGCAAAGACCTATGAAAAATATTTTTTTGAGGATATTGAGCAGCTCAAGATATTGATGCCTGATAAGACGCCTCATGCTACCAATGAAATACCGACAATGAAGGAGATCATATCAGTATTATTAAAAAAAGGCATTGCATATAAAAAAGGTAATTCTATCTATTACAATATAGGAAAGTTTCCAGATTACGGTAAACTATCAAAACTTGACAGAAAAGAATTAAAGGTCGGTGCAAGTGTTGACGTAGATTCTTATGATAAGGATAATCCCGGTGATTTTGTACTGTGGAAAGGTAAAAAGGAAAATGAACCGTTTTTTGAAGCGGATTTCGGAGTTGGCCGTCCCGGTTGGCATATTGAATGTTCTGCCATGAGTTACAAATATTTAGGTGAGCAATTTGATATTCATACAGGTGGCGTTGATTTGATTTTTCCACATCATGAAAATGAAATAGCTCAGTCGGAGATGTTTTGCGGTCACAAGACGGTAAACTATTGGGTACATTCGGAGCATCTTTTTGTCAACGGAAAGAAAATGTCAAAGTCGCTTGGTAATTTTTACACACTGAAAGATCTGAGAGAGAAAGGATTTTCCGTGGAAGCAATACGATTACTTTTCCTTTCGGCTCATTATAAGACACAGTTGAATTTTACAATGGAAGGTATGCGTGCAGCTGAAAATTCCATTAAAAATATAAATGATTTTTTTCAAAGATTATACATTTCAAAGGTCGGGAATAGTGATATTTACAAAGAAGTCAATGAATTAAAGGAGCGGTTCTTCCAACATCTTTATAACAATATTGATATTGTAAAAGCACTTGCTAGGATGCATGACATTATTAATTTAGCCAATAAATCCGATCTGGATAATTTAACGAAAAAAAGCAAAGAATCAATAATTAATGCTTTCAATGAGTTCAATGAGATATTGCAAGTATTCGATCTCAATAAAAAAGAAGATATTCCACAAGAGATTAAGGTGATGGCAGAGGAACGCTGGTCGGCAAAGAAGGAGCGTAACTTTAGTAAAGCCGATAAGATCAGAGACAAACTTTTAGATCTGGGATTTATTATTGAAGATAAAAAAGACGGTTATATCATAAGGAAAGGATAATTGCTGATCATAATCTTATCTCTTACTTTTTTTATAATTTTACTCTATATTTATGCGGTTTTTATAGAAAAGAACAACCTTGTTGTTAAGGAATATTATTTAGAGGACATTCCTTTTGATATGATACTCATTTCGGATATTCATTATAGAAAAAAATCAAAATACTGTGAGAAACCCTTTAATGAGATCGAAAAGCTGAAAATAGATACCAT
>CAYVPX010000023.1:0-12760 GCA_964453935.1 uncultured bacterium
TTAGGACCCATTCCGTCAATAACCTTTAAACCGAACTTTGCCAGTGTATTCCCGTCTGATGCGCCACCGGTTTCATCCAGGGTACAATTTTCGTTATACTTGGTAAAACTCTTCTGCAGTTTCTCTATTATTTCCCTATCAAAACCTGTATTCATAGGTGAATGGCTGTCCCTATATGAAATATCTAATTCTTTTGTTCTATATTCAGAGAATATCTCCTTAACTTTTTTAAGATCTTTTTCATCGAAATAGCGAAGATCAAAATAAACATTTGCATCATTCGGCACAACATTTATCTTATCGCCGCCCTGTATTTTTGCCAGATTCAAGGTTACACCATTGTCATATAGCTTTTCAACCTCCGGAAAGACCCTATTTATAAATTGACAAAGTGGAAAAATTGCGTTCTTTCCCTTAAAAAAGAAACTCCCTGCATGTGCAGCAATTCCTTTTGAATGTACAGTTATCTCTGTTATCCCTTTTCTTTTATAGATGATCCCCTGATCTTCCCGAACACCTTCAAACACCATTGCATGATGAAATCCCTTAGAGTATTGTTTAAAATATTTTTTCGAATCACTTGACCCTATTTCCTCATCAGAATTAATAATAGCACGCAATCTTAAATGCTTTGTCTTGGAAAAATTATTCAATAAATTAACTATCATAGAGATACCTGCTTTCATATCAATGGTACCGGGACCGGTAACCTTATCATTATTTTTACGATAAATATCCCAATTCTCTCTGAAAACAGTGTCAATATGCCCCACTAAAAGAAAAGAAGCTATGGGCTCATCACATTTATTATCTATTATGGTACTAATATGACCATTCTCTTTAATTTGCCTTACTTCCAATGCTTCATCAAGATAATTTTTTAATAATTCCGCAACGTTCTTTATCCCCTTGAAATTGTATGAATCCGAATTGAGATTTACTGCCTTTTCTAAAAACTTTTCAGCTATTTTAATGTTTTTATCCACGGTGTAATATTAAACTCCTCTTTAAGTATCTTTTTAAATGAGTCAATTCGATTTCCCGAGACCGGCTCCATCATAACCCTGTAAAATTCACCTTTTTGGGGAATATCGATCTTTGAAATCTTTACATGTTGGAACCTCGCGGACAACTTTTCTTTTAAACTAATAGCATCCTGCATATTTCTAAATGACGCAAACTGCAAAGAATATTCAACTTCGGTACGAGTAGTTTTACCTACAATAGAATTTTTTGAATGTTTTGGGGTTGCAATAATATTTTTTTTCTCACTATTTACATCATTGTTCTTTACAACATTGGAAGATGTAATGATAACTCTTTTTTTTGCCTTTAAGGTGGGATTTTTTACAGATTTATTTACATTTATTTTTGTCTCATTTGCAGAATCTTGTTTTGTCATTAATTTATTTTGAAAATTGAATTTAATACTTTCTTTAATGGGAGGTTTTTTCATAGCATTTTTCTTTTTTGTACCATTTTCACCTGACATACCGCAGGAAATGAATCCACTAAGTATAATTAATATAAGTCCATAAATTAATATTTTTTTCAATTATTTTCCTTTTTAATTAGCTCTTTCAAACCTTTATAATTCTTATTCCAGTTATCCTTTCTATTGTACTCACCTGTAATATTTAAAAAACCTTTTTCCGAATCAGGAATAATGCTTATCCAGCAGTATTTATTATAGCTAATTTTTAGACCATCTATAGTGTTAATATTTCTATTTTTATAATGATCATACAAGATCCTTAATAATTTACCTTTATTTTTGTTCTTAATAGGTATTTTATCTTTAACATACTTACTTTTATTGGAAATCTTTTTCCAAAAACGCTCTATTGAAACATTATTTTTTGTAACAATATCAATTATTTTACCAATGCTGATCATTCCATCCAATGCATAATTGAATTTTGGGAACATGAATGCTCCCTCGATAGTTCCTACAAAATCTGCATTAAATTGTTTTGCTTTCTTTCCCAGAAATTTCAATGTTACGGGGGATTCTATTAATTCGATTCCTTCGCTCTTAGCAAGATCATACAATATTTTCGGTGCATTTACAGGTAAAATTATTTTTTTAATCTTTTCATATTTTAATAGTAAATGTGTAAATAAGATCAAGAGTTTTTCATTTTCATATGAATGTCCGTTTTTATCAAGCATAGCAAAGGATTCACCACAAGCATCAATGACAAATCCTAAATTCAATTTTAGGTTCTTAACGATCTCTGCAACTTGATTTACGTGAATATCATATTCTTCTTTTGAATATGCCTCTCTATTGGGATCTAATATCCCATTTAATCCGGTAACATTTTTTACTTGGGAACCCAGAAGATTAGGGAAAACCTTTGAGGTTAAACCGGAAGAATAATCAATAACTGTTGAAATAATTTTTTCTTGAGTATTGAAATGTATAAAATTACTGTATCCCTCTTTATAGTATTCATAAATTCTGTAAGGGTATAATATATTGCCAACCTCATTAAAATTAACACGGGGATAATCCTCACGGAAGTACAATCTTTCAATGTTCTTTTCCATACCCACCGAAATCTCAAAACCATCATCATCAAAAAATTTCATATCCATTAGCTCTTTATCGATGGGAGACATTCTAACATAAGCTCCGCCTTTATACAAACCCATTTTCAATTGATATCTTAATACCGGTAATGGAACATCAGAAAGATGATCAACGTCAACGCCAACGGATAATAGTCCTGTAATAAAAGCCCTGGTTATCATCCTTGATGTTTTATGCGCATCTCTGCCAACGATTATCTTATTACCTTTTCCAATGATTGCACCATAAACGCTGCCCAATTTAGCAGCAAATTCAGGATGTATTTCAAGATTAGCAATTCCCGTAATACCATAATTACCAAATAATCTGTTATTCCACTTATCCCCCCAAACGATACTTTTATCTACAATAGAACCTGATTCTATCTTTTTATATGGCCAGATCTTTACACTTGGATTTACAATAACAGAGTCGGATATAACACACTTATCACTTATAACAGCTCCTTCTGAAACATAACAATTTTTTCCAATTAAACAATCGTAACCAATAATATTTTCATGAAGACGGCTTTTTGTTAATATTTTTGAATTATTCCATATGATACTTTTTTTGATCATTGAATTTTTTCCTATAAGAACATTATTACCAATTACACTATTCTCAATATATGCACCGTTCTCGATCACTACACTATCTCCAATAATAACAGTTCCCCTAAATTCCACATTATTCCCTATCTTCACATTTTTACCATATCTAACATCCTGCCCCAATATATCAAGTCGCCTTCCGGCGATCCTTATCTTTATTTTTCCTTTTAAAATATCATTATGGGCTTTCTTATATTCTGTAATATTCCCAATATCCCGCCAATAACCTTTTGCAACATGTGCTTTTATTTTAATTTTTGAATCCATTAATCTTGGAAAAAGGTCCTTTGAGAAATCATAAAAACTATTTGCCGGTATATAATTTAAAACCTTATTTTTACAAACATAAATTCCTGTATTGATTTGATCGGAAAAAACCTGTCCCCATGAAGGTTTTTCTAAAAATTTAGTGATTGTTTTCTCTTTATTATAAATGATAATTCCGTAATCAAGCGGATTTTTAACAGGCGTTAAAAAAATTGTAAAATAAGCTTTTTTGTTTTTTGAAAAGTCTATACCTGACTTAAGATTAAAATCTGTCAATACATCACCGGAAATAATAATAAAATCATCATTTCCTATGAGATCCTGGGCATCTTTTACAGAACCCGCAGTTCCGTAATCACCTGGCGCTCGGTGATATTTAATATCCACACCAAATTTTGAACCATCTCCAAAATAATCCTTAATAATTTCAGCTTGATAATAAAGCAGAACTACAATTTTTTTTATACCGTACTTCTTCAATAAATTAATATTGTGCTCCATTATAGGCACATTTACAATAGGTACCATTGGTTTTGGAATATCATAAGTCAATGGTCTTAACCGCGTTCCAAATCCTCCAGCTAACACAACCCCCTTCATTATTTCCTCCTTTTTCTCTTCCCGAATGATGTATTTCTAACGATCCTATCTCTTTTTTCCTTTTCTTTTGAAACCTTCTCTTCGCCTCCGGTGTGTATCATATCGTATGTCTCTTTCCTTTCCCTCAATTCCTCTTGCTCTCTTAACGATTCAATGAATGCTTTCATATTATCCATTTCTTCCTGAGTATTTATATCAAAATTAAAGAATATACTTGTTACATCATCTTCTAATTTATTTAGTGTTTCCTCAAAGATCTCGTAGCTTTCCCTTTTATATTCAACAAGAGGATCTTTTTGTCCATAACCCCTGAAACCTATCATATCTTTTAACTGGTCCATTGCAAGAAGATGTTCTCGCCAGTAAAAATCAAGTCGTTGTAATAGAATGTATCTTAAAAAATATTTAAAATCATCTCCCAATTTTTCTTTTCTTAAATTAAATGATTTTTCTACATTTCCCTCAATTTCTTCTAGGATCGCCGACGGTTTTATATCATCAAGATTTTCAAGGATCAATTTACTTTCCAAATGAAGAGATGCAAGATACTTTTTTAAACCCTCAATATCCCATTCATCCGGTAATGATTTTTTAGGGAATTTTTCTTCCACAGCAGCAAGAACACTATCTTTCAGCATATCAATGGTTACACTATCGAGGTCCTTCATAAGAAGGATATTTCGCCTGAGCCCATAGATATAGTTTCTTTGTTTGTTATTTATATCATCATACTTTAATAATTGTTTTCTAATATCAAAATTATGACCTTCAACTCGTTTTTGTGCTTTTTCAATTGCTCTTGATATAAGCGGATACTGGATTGCTTCTCCATCCTTTAACCCCAATGTCGTAAGCATATTTTTTACACGATCAGAACCAAATAACCTCATAAGATCATCTTCCAGAGAAACGAAGAATCTGGTGGCACCCGGATCTCCTTGTCTACCTGCACGTCCTCTCAACTGATTATCAATACGGCGGGCTTCATGTCTTTCACTGCCAATAATATATAAACCGCATTGTGCCTCCTTTTTACAAGCCTTTTTATCCGGATCACATAGTTTACATTCAGGTTCGGGCGGTCTTGCCCAGCAGTACATTTTGCCATCTATTCGAGGGCAATGAACAACACCGTCACCTAATTTAATATCAGTTCCACGGCCCGCCATATTTGTTGCAATAGTAATGGAACCGGATTCACCGGCTTTTGAAATGATCTCAGCTTCTTTCTCATGATATTTTGCATTTAAAACATTGCAATAAAGATTTTTTTTCTGTTTAAGTAATCGTGCCAGTTTTTCAGAAACCTCGATTGATGTTGTTCCCACAAGAATAGGTCTTCCTTCGGCATGCCATTTTGCGATTTCATCTATTATAGCATTATATTTTTCATCTTTTGTTTTAAAAATAAGATCATTATAATCCTGTCTTACCATCAATTCATTGGTAGGGATCTCTATTACATCTAATTTATAAATTTCCATAAATTCAGCTGCCTCTGTTAATGCCGTACCGGTCATACCTGCAAGCTTTTTATACATTCTAAAATAATTTTGTATGGTAATAGTAGCAAGCGTCTGGTTCTCTTCCTTTACCCTAACCTTTTCCTTTGCTTCTATTGCCTGATGAAGTCCGTCCGAATAACGCCTACCTTCTAAAACACGTCCGGTAAATTCATCTACGATCATAACCTCGTTATTTCTTACCAAATAATCAACATCAAGGATAAAACAATAGTGAGCTCTTAATGATTGTGTAATAAAATGCACCAAATGAAAATTTTTCGGATCATATAAATTATCAACGCCAAGCCATTGCTCCATTTTATCTATTCCATTTTCATTTAAAATAGCATTTTTATCCTTTTCAATGATCTCAAAATCTTCTTCTTTTTTTAATCGTCTTACAAATTTATCTATGGTAATGTATTTCTTTGTGGATTCAACACTTGGGCCTGAAATGATCAAGGGAGTTCTTGCTTCATCGATCAATATACTATCAACCTCATCAATGATACAGAAATCCAATGGTGATTGAACGATTTGATTTGCAGAAAAGACCATATTATCTCGTAAATAATCAAATCCGAATTCACTGTTGGTACCGTAAATGATATTTGCCTTATATGCCTCGATCTTTTCATCAGGCTCCATCATATTTTGAAGAATACCCACCTTAAGTCCTAAAAATTCGTAAATGGGAGACATCCACTCTGCGTCCCTTCGTGCCAAATAATCATTTACAGTAACAATATGAACACTAGCACCGGATATGGCGTTCAAGTATGCAGGTAACGTTGCAACAAGTGTTTTACCTTCTCCTGTTTTCATCTCTGCAATTATACCTCGATGCAGGACAATGCCCCCAATGAGCTGAACATCAAAAGGTCGCATTTTTAACGTTCTTTTAGACACTTCTCTTACCAGAGCAAAAGCAGATGGGAGTATTTTATTCATTTGTTCGTCTTTATTTTCTATACCATTAAAACTATTTTTTAGTTCATCACTATATAATTTCAATTCATTATCTGTCATTTTTATAAACTTTTCCTCAAGTTGATTTATCTCATCAACTATTGGTTGAAAGGATTTAACTACTCTGTCATTTCTATTACCAAATAACTTTCCTAAATATTTCCATATCATTTTAACTTATCCTGTATATGACCGCATGAGGCACATTTAAATTTTTTACCGTATTTTACTAAAATCGTACCTTTGCATTCTTCACACACTCCTTCAAGGGGCTTGGAAAAGAGCAAAAAGTCACATTTCTTCTCACTTTTCGGGTTATTATTTTCACATATCCAATACATTTTACCTTTTTTTGATCTTTTTTCTAAAATATATCCACCGCACTTGGGACATTTGAGACCTTCGGTATAAGACATGGAGTATCCGCACTTCTCATTTGTACATTTAAGATATTTACCCCATTTACCAAAACGAACCTCCATTTTAGAACCGCATTTCGGACAAACTACATTAGTTTCCTCAGTAATATTTTCCGTATAATTACATTCAGGATAATTTATACATGCAATAAATTTACCAAAACGACTTTCTCTTATAACAAGATCGCCACCACATTTTGGACATTTTTCGCCTGTTCTTTCTAAAAGCTCATCCTTTTTTGAATCAATCTCTATTTTAGCTTTTTCCAATAACTTTGTTACAATATTAAAGTATTGGATTATTATTTTTTTGAAATCTGCCTTACCTTGCTCAATAAGATCAAGATTCTCTTCTACTTTCTTAGTAAAATCATAATCCAGGATCTCCGGAAAGCCCGCTATTAAAATATCTGAAACATAAAATCCCAATTCCGTTGGAATGATCACTCTACGTTCTCCCATTTGAACATATTTTCTATCGAAAAGGGTTGAGACAATACTTGCATATGTGGATGGTCTCCCAATACCCTTATCTTCAAGGCTTTTTATCAATGTACCGGCAGTGAACCTCGGTTTTGGCTTCGTCTCTTTTTCCTCATAATAGAATTTATGGGGTTTAACATCAATCCCCTCTTTAAGTTTCAAGTCCATGGCTTTAGTTTTAATTTTAAGATTGTATACCTTCCTCCAACCATCATAATACATACTCTCATTTGTTGTTTCAAATAGATACTTTCCGCTACCGTCGCCAATCAATAATTTCTCAACAAGATTAATTCCGTTCTTCATTTGACTTGCAACGAACTTATTAAATATGATCCTGTATAATTTTATTTGGTCGGGCGTTAAATAATTCATGATCTTGTCAGGGGAGTGTTTCATATATGTTGGTCTTATGGCTTCATGCGCATCCTGTGCTTTTTTATCATGTTTTATTGTTCTATTTCCAAGATAATCCTCCCCAAATGCACTTTCAATGTAATGTTTACAGGCTTTTAATGCAGTATCGGAAATTCTATGTGAATCAGTACGCATATATGTAATTAAGCCAACAAATTCATTTTTAATTTTTATTCCTTCATAAAGATATTGAGCAATTTTCATAGTTTTCTTAGGGGTCCAGCCATAAATCTTGGATGCCTCCTGCTGCAATGAACTTGTAATAAAAGGTAAGGGAGCAGTAATCGATTTTTTTCTCTTGTCATACTTTTTTAATGTGTATGTTTCTTCCTCATTTAATTCATCCATTATTTTATTTAATGTTTTTACATCATTAACAGATGCCTTCTTTTTATCGATCTTCACCAGTTTAAATATCATTTTGCCAAATTCTTTAAAATTCCCGAATATTTCATAATATTTTTCGGGTTTAAATTTAAGGATCTCCTTTTCCCTCTCACAAATGATCCTTAATGCAACAGATTGAACCCTGCCTGCCGAAAGACCTTTTTTTAATTTTTTCCAAAGGAATGGAGATAATTTATACCCTACTATCCTATCAAGAATTCTTCTTGCCTGCTGAGAATGAACAAGAGCTAAATTTATTTTGCCCGGATTATTTACACCTTTTTGAATACCATACTCAGTTATCTCATTGATCAAAACACGCTTATATTCCTTATTTTTATCTAATGTTGAGATGAAATAAGAAATGGCTTCCCCTTCTCGATCGGGGTCAGTTGCAAGAAAGATCTCATCTGCTTTTGAAATATATTCCTTTAATTTTTTTATAAGTTCTTTCTTATCAGGGATCTTTGTGTACTTTGGCTCAACATCATTATCGGTTATCTTTACGCCAAAACTTTTTTTAGGTAGATCTATAATATGCCCCATTGAGGCAACAACATTAAAGTTATTTCCCAATATTCTACTTATTGTTTTTATTTTTGTCGGGGACTCAACAATAATTAATTTTTTAGCCATTAACTGCTCCTCTATATATATTTGTTGAAATTTTTATAATAAAGCCCTTTACTTCAAGTTGGAACAAAATTGAAGTAAGTTGTCCAAAATCCATTTGGCTCTTTTCCATTATATCATCAAACTCCATTGTTCCTTCCAAAATTATGTTTAGAACATTATTTTCATCTTTGCTCAAAAGAGCTTTATTTTTATTCTCTTCTTCTATGGGTAAAATATCTGTAATATCCGTAACCATTTTCGCCATTGCATTTTTAATTAAATAATTCGTACCTGTGCTATTTATTTTATAGATATCGCCTGGAATTGCATAGACCTCTTTGCCCTGTTCTATTGCATATTTTACTGTGATCATAGTACCACTTTTTATACCCGCTTCAACCACTAATACACCCCAAGAGATCCCAGATATTATGCGATTCCTTATGGGAAATCTGAAGGCGTCGGGTTTAGTCCCGGGAAAATATTCAGTAATTACTAAATCATCCTTTTCGATGATATCTTTTAACTTCCTATTATACGATGGATAACACATATCGATCCCGGTTGCCATTACAGCAATTGTCATTCTATTATCTATTGCTCCTCGATGGGCAAATGAATCAATCCCAGCAGCCATTCCCGAAACAATAACCTCACCGTGCATTGAAAGTTCATGGGCAAAATCTTTTGCCAAATTTTTACCATTCTGCGTTGCTTTTCTCGAACCGACTATTGCGAATTTATCCATCTTTAAAAGCTCAATATTTCCTTTTGCATAAAGAATTAATGGTGGGAAATATATCTCTTTCAGTTCCATTGGATAAAGCGGAGATTCATAGGTGATAATAGTAACTTTTTCTTTATCAAAATAATCTATTAGCCTGTCCAAGTCTAATTTCAAAGAACCTTCTACCTTTCTCTTTTGCTTATCATTTAAATCATAATTATCAAAATTATCCATAAAATATGATATCCCTTTTTTTCTTGCCCAAATTTTCCGTTGAACATTTAAAGAGAAATCACAATAGCTAAATCTTAGATAATCATAAACCAAATTCTTTTGTTCCAATATACTTATCTACATTTTTTAATTTTATACCAAGCAGAGGTATTTTTATATTTTGCTTAACATAACGGCACTTAAGTATGAATGTGCTTCCTTCATGTCTCACAACCTTAAAATCAGTTTCATATACCTTCACAGAAAGCTTTTTTACCTTTAAATCGGAGAAGAATTCCGACTGAATATCATAATCGGAGATCCCTGGTGTAACTTTAACGACATCCTGTGTTTGATGCAATGCCTGCATAATAATTACTTTGTCACTAAACTGCTGATAATAAGGTATAAGAAATAAGATACCACCAACAATAAGTATTACAAGTAAAATTAAACCTATAAGAGATGCACCTCTTCTCATAATTTATTCTCCCATGAACTTAACCGGTGTTCCAAGTTCTATTTCTTCTTTTAGATTCATAATAATACACGAAGCAGTATTATCAAAAACTTTAATTACTTTAATAGAACCAATTCTCTCTGCGTCAGTATATGCTCTTCCTGAAACAGGATCCTTGTATTTTTTCGGGCTTCTAATAATGTAAAATTTCTGTCCCTGCTGAACCCCATCTTCTTTGCCGAGATCAATATATAAAATATCCTGAACCTTTCCGATGAGCGTTCCATTTCCATTATAAGATACTATTACACCATCTTTTGTTGTGGGTGTGCCGGCGACGGGATTGTATAGCCATTGTTTCTCATCATAGGGCATTAATAGATCCCCTTTACCAATATTATCATATGCTTTTTTTACATTTGCTTTTACATTATTTTCTCCCATTTCAACAATAGTTAATATTCCTTTTATCTTGAGCTTCTGTCCTAAAACACTTTTGGTCTCAGGATCTTTTACCTTGCCGTTAAGTGTATAAATAATGAAGTTATCACCAGCGGCAACTTCTGTTGAATACAAGGTAACATAAGCAATTTCATTCTCTGCATGCAATTCATTATAACTGTTTTCAAATCCGGAAATGTAGCCGGCTTCATCAACCTCATTCGGCATAATAACCCCTCCGGCTCTCAAAACAAATTCATCATAATTAATGGGAATATTTATATCCTGTACAGTTTGTTGTGTCTTCTCAGTTTCCTCCGAAATAGGAGTTTCTTCCACTGTGCTCGTAGTTTCCGTCTTAGTTTCATTAGATGCTGTTTCTTTTGCTTTATTTGATGTGTTCTTCACCATTTGTTTTTCAACTACACTTGTTGTTTCACTAATATTAGGTATAACCAATTCATCATCAGGAAATATCAGATCCGGATTTTTTATATATGTATTTCTTTCCCAGATATTTGGCCATAAATAGGGATTTTTATAAAATTTATTGGCAATATTCCAAAGACAATCTCCGTCTTTGATAATGTAAACCTTGTTCTTTACTTTCAATGTATCCGCATTTAATATCATAAAAAAACTAAGGAGAACAAAAAAGAACACAAATACTTTTTTCATTATAATCTCCTAAAATGCTTTACCGTTACAACCAAGGATCTTTATTTTTCTCATAACCATTTGTTTTATTGCTTCTCTTGCAGGACCTAAATACTTTCTCGGGTCAAAATTTCCAGGATTATCATGTAATTCTTTTCTAATATTACTAGTCATTGCAAGGCGAAGATCCGTATCAATATTGACCTTCACAACATTCATTCCGGCAGCCTGCTTTATCATATCTTCCGGAACACCACGAGCGCCTTTAATCTCACCGCCATATTGATTACAAAGGTCTACAAACTCTGGGATAACAGTAGAAGCACCGTGTAAAACAATAGGATAATTTGGGGGAAGAACCTCCTGAATTTCTTTTAATCTTTGAAAATTCAATTTAGGCTCACCTTTGAATTTATAAGCTCCATGGCTGGTTCCTATGGCAACAGCCAATGAATCACATCCCGTTCTTTCTACAAATTCTTTTGCTTCTTGCGGATCAGTATAAATGGCATCCTTATCTTTTACCTTAACATCATCTTCTACACCTGCAAGTCGACCTAATTCCGCTTCAACGGGAATACCATTATCATGAGCATATTTTACTACACTTTGGGTTAGAGCAACGTTTTTTTCAAAAGGATATTTAGAACCATCGATCATGACAGAATTAAATCCTCCATCAATTACAGCTTTACAAAGATCAAATGTATCACCATGGTCTAAATGAAGCACTATGGGAATATTTGTGGTCATTCGCGCCGCTTCAACTAATTTTACTAAATATTCTTGTCTTGCATACTTTCTTGCTCCCGCGGAAACCTGGAGTATCGCCGGTGCTTCTAATTCAGTTGCAGCATCAACAATACCTTGGATCAGCTCCATATTGTTAACATTGAAAGCGCCTACTGCAAAATGCTCATCATTTGCTCTTTTAAAAATGTCAAGGATATGCTTTTCAGTCATAAGACCCTCCTATATAACCTGTTTAACCTTTTTTAATATATCACTTTTAAACTTAAAACCAATAAAAGCGGCATATTTAAGATTAAATTTTACTTTATCTACCTTAATATCGGACTTTTTATTATCTTTAAAGTATTCGGTAATTGCATTTAATAAATTGGTGATTTTGGGAACGAATGTAATTATGCTAGGAAAATTTGAGCTAATTCCGAATGATATAAATATTTTTTTTATTTGCAATAGCAAAACAGTTAAAATCTGTTGTGTCTGTTTATTGAGAAATTTTGAATTTTGTAAAAAAATAAAACCATCATTATTTGTTGAATCAAGTTTTACGCTTTTTATTAAAGTCAGGGAGTCGTCTACTTCCTTAGGTATAATTTTTATTCCCATATTTGATAAATGCAGTAAAATTTGTTTCACTATATTAGCTTGAGCATGATCATAA
>CAYVPX010000024.1:0-7997 GCA_964453935.1 uncultured bacterium
AATACTTAATAATTTTTCTCTTGAAACAAAATCAGAAGAAATAGAATTTCCGCAATCAAAAATAAAATAATTTTCACTTTCTTTTATAATTTTTTTAAATAGGTAAGATCTTTCAAGTATTCCGCCCCGTCTGGTTCGGCAGAAACAATTATGAATATTACCTCCTGTACTTCCCGTAAAGATTAAGCTATATTTGTAGAGTGGCTTTTGTATAGTGGGTTCGGAGCAACCCATTAAAATGATTAAAAAAATAAGTAAAAAAAACTTGTAATATTTCTTCATAATTGCTACAATATTATATAAATGTTTTTAAAAAAATTCAAGTATTTGCCCTTATTTTTTTTGATATTTTTTATACTGCAAGCAGCACTGTTTGAAAAAAGTGATTCATCTTCAACTTTTTTCCCTTATAAAAAAGAACATTTTTTTAAGAAAAAACGGACGTTTTTAAAGAAAAAACGTAGTTTCCTTCCTGTTCCCGCTATCATTTTAAAGGGAGGCAAAGCGGGTTTATTACCTGAGCTCCAATTTGGAAAAAATGCAGGGAACATTTCTTTAAGTGTCGTAAAAAATATATCTTTTGCCTTGGATAACAAGGTTTACCCGAATGATCCTTCAATAAAGGCGAATACCAGCCCTCAATTTAATCAAAGCATGCGACTGAATTTACATGGAGTAGTTGCCGATAGATTAAACATTTTAATTAAGTATGATGATACGAATAAACAAAGCTGGAAACTTTCTCAAAATATTTCATTAAAATATTTAGGCAAGGAAGGAGAGCTTTTGAACTATGTGGAAGCCGGAAATATTAATCTTGCCCTTCCGAACACACAATTTGTTTCATATTCTAAAAATTATTTTGGTGTCAAAGGGAAGTTAATTTTTGATGATATTCCTATTATCCCCGGGAAATTGGAAATTTATCCTATTATGGGTATATCACAGAACAAGGTGGCAAGCACTACTATAAAAGGTAACGGAGGGGAAACATCAAATTCTTATTATGATGGTAATTACGCTAAAAACTCCGTATTTGTTTTGGACAGAATTCCCGATACGAACACCAAAACCATTGCCTGGGATGAAAATAAAAACAATTTTATAGGTAAATACGAAGTGGACTATAATTCACTATCTGTTTATTATGATGATAGAAATTATTACAATAATACCTTATTAACTGTAAATGACGGTCCCCTTCAAGGTGGAACACAGATCTTTCACTTTGACCAACTGCTTAAAGGTATTGATTATACGATAGATACAAAAAATAATATTCTATATTTAAAAAAGAATATTGTTGCCAACGGGATATTGATAGGTGCTTTCACTATTAATGATATTATTTCCGGGAATAAAACAAATGTTGGGAATCCTGAAACACCCTTTATCGATGACGATAATAACGGGTTATATGATGATGATCCCGGGGCAGGAACCGATGATGACCATGACGGGAGAATTGATGAAGATCCTGTTGATGGTATTGATAATGATGGAGACGGGCAAATAGATGAGGATCCCGATGCCATCTGGTATGATGGTGGAAGTCCAGGAACAGGGACGGATAGTAATACTTCAGGATATACCTTTATTAAAATGCCTCAAAATCGTTACAGTGGAAATGCTTTACAAAATTTTTATAAAACGGGTATTACAGATGGAAAACCCACAAGTGATATTACCTGCTATATTGTTAATACAAATGATTCCGACGGCGATAATGATAATACTGTTTTCACTACGTCAACCAATAAAAAAATATCTTATCTTACAATTTTCGGTTTGGATGTAAACCCCATTGATGGGAATATTGATCAAGGCAGATTGGACAACGATAACGGATATTTAATATTTCCCGATGCAACACCATTCGACCTAACCGATAACGACAGTAAAACGGATTATTTAGCTACGATAAAAACTGAACTCAATTTAAGCGATGCCGAACTAAATGAGATTATTGCAAAATGTTCTAATAAATATATTTATGCAAAGAACGATTCCTTGGCAACGCCATTTAATCCTAATCATAATATTTTCCAGATCTTTTTAAAATATTCAAGTCCTAAATTATTTTATATGCTTCAAGGTAATGTGAAAAACGGTTCTGTCGTTGTTACCGTAAATGGTGAGAAACTGACCCCCGGTACCGATTATAATGTGGATTACCAAAATGGGATTTTAAATATAACGAATAAAGACAAAATACCCAATGATGCAAAGGTAGAGATCAAATATGAGTATGAACCGTTTATGTCAGATCAAAATAAATATGTATTGGGCGTAAGAAATGATTGGGCATTAAGCAAGAATTTTTCTTTTGGGTCAACCATCATTGATGAAAATTATTTTAAGCCGAAAAAAACTATGCCGGATATCGGGGAAGAACCACAAAGTAAATTTGTTGTGGATGTAAATGGGAATCTTAATATTACTGAAAATTTTCAACAAAAGCTTTTTTCATCTATTCCTCTCATAAACAAGATCACGCCTCAGAAAATAAATCTTTCCGGAGAGTATGCATATGCCTATAATAACCCTAATACATTGGATAAAACCGCACTTGATTCTTTGGACAATACGAAAGATCCCACTAATATATCATTTAATTATAAACAATGGTATCTTTCTTCAAAGCCCATAGATATTAGCAATGAGAATTCCAGGGCAAAGACGATCTGTATTGAGGAAACCAATGATAAATTTAAGCAATCGGATAATGAATTTTCATATTACTCTTTTACAGACAGTGATAGACATCCCTATACGCCGGATTCACAGGATACATACGGCGGAACACAAAACCTCCCGACAACCATGGAATTTTGGTTGAAACAATCTCATAGTTGGGGAGGAATAGAAAATATAATAAGCTCGTCTTCCATAGATATTTCAAAAAAATCCACTTTGGATTTTTGGGTTAAGAATATGACAAATAATAAAGTACCTGCTGTTATACATGTTGAAATTGGTATGATTCCGGAGGATAGCGATAGTGATCTGACCCTTGATACGGAAGATGCAAATCATAATGGTATCCTTGATTCGGATGAAGATACAGGGATTACATTTAATAATGGAATTTTTACTTCCATATTGGGTAAAGGTGATAATAAAGAGCAATCGGAAGATCTCGATCATGATGGCATACTTGATACGGCAGATAGATATTATACCTATTCCACGGATATATTAAATACTGTAACCTCCTCGGATGGTTGGAAATTCATTTCAATTCCCTTAAATATTAATGACTCTGCAAATCAAAGAAATTCCCCTACGCCTAATAATGTGAAATATATAAGGATATGGGTAGATAATGATTCTTCATCAAAGGTTGATTTTAAGATCCAGGATATGCAGATAAATGGGAATAAATGGGAAAAAGGTATAGTTGAGAACGGAACTAATAGCGAGTATTTAACAGTATCATCAATATCACAAGATGATCCCACATATGCCCAATATTTTGATACATCTGACGATATGGATAAGGGAGCATTAATGCTTGATTATTATTTAGTCAACAGCTCGACAGGTTCAAGACAGGCATATACCTATGAAATCCTTAATAGGGCGAAAAATCTTTCATCTTATAAAAAACTTGAAATTTCTACTATTCAATATGAAGCGGTAGTTGATTCTACCACAAATAAATTATATTTTGAGTTGGGTATTGATCAAAATAATTATTGGAAGATTCCCTTAAAAAAACCAAAGATAGGGTACAATATTAATGATTGGTATGTAAATAAAATAGATCTGAATAATATAGACAATTATACGAAGGTAGGAAACCCTAATCTTTTGAATGTAAAATATCTCGGTTTTTCATATGAAACAAACAGTACAGCAGAAGGGAAAATACTTGTGAATAACATTTACCTTTCAGACCCTGCTATTTTAAGAGGTAATGCTTATAGGGGAACCATGTCAACGAATCTACTGGGATTGGGTGCGTTAACAGGGAATTATAGTGTTAAAACATCTAATTTTAGTCCTTTGGGTGTGAATAGAAGCGGATATGATACAACTAACTTTTCTTCCTCTCTACAAATCAGTAAATTGCGCTGGATGCCAATATCCATAGGATATTCCAAATCAATTTCAAATTTAAAATCCATTATAAATTACAGCAGTACAAGTTCTAACACAAGAAATGAAAATCAAACCATGCGTGTAAGTACCAACCTAAATCTTAATCAGATTTTGGGTAAATTATTCCCAAGTATTTCTTATTCATATTCAAATTCACAAAATGATACATTTGGAAATTTAGATGATTTAGAAAAAAAGAAAGCCACTAGTCTCAATGAAGCGCATACCTTTGCAATGAGATTACAATCTTTCTTATTCCTTTTTCGCTCTTTAAATATTTCAGGTGCAAGAAACATCAATGTTTCAAAATACAATCCCGACTTTGACAGTACAATTACAAATAAAACCACATTACGGAATAATGTCGGAGCAAATTTTACTATAAGATTTTTGAATCTTTTGAATTCTTTTAATTACAATGACAGCTATGAAAATGATTTCAAGCAAACCGATAACATTACCTATTCAGCTTCATCCAATGTTTCATTAATAAAGGCATTAGTTGAACCAAATCTAAAGATCACCGGGAAATTGAATAGAATTTATACAAAGGATAACACCTCATCAGATATTTCCGCCACAAATGTTAAGTTCAGTACATCCATCAGATTAACGAATAGAATTTCATTTTCCCGATTATTCAGGAAATTTCATTTTATGGGTGTTAATTCAATTAATATAAATATAACATATAATAAGAACAATGATTCAACCATTGGTACATACAAGAATATCTTCCCCATAAATGGAGTAATAGATATTCTCGGAAATAAGTTCGATGAACAGTTGTATACTTCTTTAACCAATAGGGATACACTGAATCTGTCGTTTAACTATTCCCCATTTACCTTTATAGGCTTATCCGGGAATTATAGCTTGAATATTTCAAACACAAAGAATATGGGAACCATATTGGCCACAACTACAAAAAGTATTAATGGCAATGCTACGATCATGAAAATAGATAGATTAATAAAGTTCTTACACAGAACCACATTAACCCTCGGAATGGGTTACAGATTGAATCAATCGGCAAATTCGGATCTTATTCAGAAAACATACAGTCCTTCATTGAGTTTCCCAATTTATTTTTCAAACAAATTCAGCCAATCATTAAGGGCTTCTTTGTCAAGGAATATGCAGACACGATTCGGCATTGAAACAACAACGACAGATAACTTAACCTTAACATCCAATTGGAAATATACCTTAATGCTGCAATATGGAATAAAAATTCCATTCATAAAGAAAAAGTTAAAGCTTAAAAATGCTGTAAATACGAATTTTGGGATTTCTTATGCATTAATTAGAAGTGATGTAGTAAATTCCAATGAATCCAACTCATTTTCAATAAATGGCGGTTTCGATTATAGAATATCCAGATATTTTGTTTTAAATAGTAATCTTATGTATAAAATATATAAAGACATAACAGTGGTATCAAGGGATTATAATGAATTTAAATTCACTGTTGGTGGAAATATTATATTTTAACAAAAAAGGAGGCTACAATGGAAGAAAATGCAAATTTAAAAAAATTATTTGATGCAATTGACAAAGCACTTACTACGCAAAAAATAAAGTTTAAAAAAGTTGAAAATGATAAATTTTCATGGGTATTGTTCGTACCATTGAAAAAAGGAGAATTTGAATTAAATGTTAATTTTAAAATCATTGATAAAGTTGGTGGAAATATTTCAAAAATTAGCGTAGTGTTCGGGGATATGCCTGCTGTTCCCAAAGAGCAATGGGCAATGTTCTTGCGGCTATTGCAAATGAACAATAATGATACCTTTGAAGGAAGATTTGCAATTGATGACATTACAAATGAATTGATTTTTGTCATTGTGCATGATACGGAAATACTTCTTACAAATTTAGGATATTTCTTAGAATTTACTAAACATGTATATGAAGATCTTCGTCCCAAAGCTATAGGATTTATAAATTAGGGGATTATATGGACCTTAGTAATAGTTTAAAAAATTTTATTCAGGCTGCAAAAGATAATTTTAATTTAAAGGAACCCGCTAAATTAAATGTATTCGAGGTATTGACTTTCTTCTATGAGAATGGATATGATTATTTAAATTCATCGTCGGTACGGGTCATGGATTATTTTAAAAAATACAAAAAAGAAATAGAAAAAACCAAAACCTTGCATAGTGATCGAGAAAACGAATATAAAATCATTTTAAAGG
Organism: uncultured bacterium; assembly: GCA_964453935.1. Lineage (GTDB taxonomy): Bacteria > AUK180 > AUK180 > AUK180 > AUK180 > AUK180. The sequence goes on from CAYVPX010000024.1 coordinate 6,306, forward strand.
ATGCTATGAATATTGCAGAAAAAAGTATGAGCAGAGATATTGATATTAATCACTTTATTATGGCAACAATTCATTATTGGTCAAAAATAAGCAGTGTACCGGATGAATTAATATTGAAAACCAATATTATTTTACAGGATAGAAGTTCTATCAGACATAGGAATTTAAAAAATACATTTAATAATAGAATCTCTATAAAGCGAATAAACAGTCAAAGCCATAAGATATTTAAACCCCATCATTTTGAAAAAACACTAAGAGAAAAAATTGTATTAAATCGGGAGTTTGTTTCTGAAATTGCAAGTATTCTAAGTTTAAAATTTATTGGATTAGATCTGAAACCCTATTTGCCCAATGGAATATTTTTATTTATAGGTAAAAAAAGTTCAGGGAAATCGGAGTTTGCCTACTCCATCGCCGAAACGGTATATGGTAGTAGAGAAACAGTTTCTGAGATTGATCTTTCTTTGATAAATGTAGCTCAACCTGAGGATGATGACAATGATAAGTCAGGTCTCCAGGGTAATTTTTTTAAGAGTATAGTTTCAGAAGGTACTAATAGGGTTTTTTTGATTAAAAATTTAGAGTCAATGGAGAAAGGATTTTTTATGCTCCTGTCTCAAATTTTTTCAAAAGGTAATCTTCATTTGAAAAGCGGGAGATTGGATTTTAGTGATTCTATTTTTGTTCTTACAATTAATAAAGATATTATTACATCGCTTACTAAAACCATTGGCTTTCAATCTGAAACCAATGAGGAAAGTAATTTAGCGATCAAGGAAACTATTAAGAAAGATTTCGGCGAGGAATTTATATCATACTTTGACGGTATCTATATATTTCAAGATCTTACATTGGATGATTATATTATCTTATTCCGTAGAAAATTCCAGCAAATAAAAGAAATGGCATTAAAAAGAAATCTTGAACTTAGCATATCCAAGGATGTTATTGGTAAATTAGCAGCACTTTATATTCAAGAAACCAAAATAATTCCAAATCAATTGGGAAGATTTATTGAACAAAAAGTATTGATACCGTTAGTCAAGAAAATAAAGAAAGACCCTGATAAGAAAAAATTCAGGATCTCCCTTTATAATGATAAAATTAAGATCAGCTGATAATATACTTGCGCATCCTTTTGATTCTGCGTCTTCTTCTTCTTTCAGCTTTTGCCACTTTTTTTCGAATTGCAATTGAAGGTTTGTCATAATATCTTTTTTTCTTTAAAACAGATAGTATTCCTTCTTTGGCAACTTTCTTTTTCAAAATCCTTAAAGCTTTGTCGACATTCGTGCCGTTTACGAACACTCGTACCATGTATATCACCACCTTTTAATATAAATATACATTATAGCAAATATATATTTTAAGTCAAATAATTTCGAAAAATTATTGTATTACCAGTACCTTTGCCCCGCGTATCTTTCGTTCCTTCATTTCAATCAATGCTTCATTTGCTTTTTCAAGGGGATATTCCTGAAATTCAGGTATAATAGGTATCTTTGCTGCAAGTTCCAAGAATTCCTCAACATCTTTTGGGGTTACATTTGCCACGCTTTTGATCTCTTTTTCCATCCAAAGATGCTTATCATATTGTAATTTTAGTAAGTTACCCTTATCATGTTCTTCTTTTCTAATTGCATTTATTACCAATCGCCCACCAGAATCTAAATTTTTTAATGCTTCGAC
>CAYVPX010000024.1:8097-12600 GCA_964453935.1 uncultured bacterium
ATATTTGTTAATTTGAAAGATCTGTACCCAACTGCTCCTGCACAAAGCAATGGAGCTGCCTGTGAATCGGTAAAGAGCTCAGGAAGTTTGTAAGCAAAATTTTCTTTTACCACCATGTATTCTGCATAACCACCGTTTGCATCTCTCCCTGTTGCTTTAAATTCAGGGCAAAGATTTTCCAGACCATTTTTACAATAATTACATTTCCCACAGCTTGAAAATATCCATGCTACGCCAATACGATCTCCAATCTTATACCGCTGTATATTTTTCCCGGTTTTTACGATTTTTCCGACTACTTGATGTCCGAGAACAATGGGAAATCGTGGCGGTGGTGTCCTTCCTTCTATCTCATCCAATTCAGTATGACAAACCCCGCAACGTGAAATCTTTATTAAAACCTCATCATTTGCAGGTTGAGGAATAGGTATCTTTACCAGTCTTAAGGGCTTCTTGTTATATTTCAAATCAAGGGTCTTTTCCAATACCATAGCTTTCATATATTTCATTTTTTCTGCTCCACAAGTTTTTGTACTATTTCGTTGATATTATTAAAATCCTCTCTCTTAATATCTTTATTTTTGTCATCCAGAAAAAAATAATCGCCTCTATAGATACGTTCCAAACTCTCCTTTAAAATATTTTTTTCTTCATTATTTAATTCAAGGAGCTCAATGATTTCATAAAGTGTCAAGCCTCTGGTCTTCTCATTTAAAAATAATCCCACAAATCTTTTAAATGCTTTTATTAAATTAAAATAATATTTTTTATAATGGGTATTGAAATTTTTTAACTTAAATTTTTTAATAAGCTCATTCCATTCTTTTTTATGATCAATCTTTACTTTTTTGTTCTTTTTTAAATACCTGAATAAAAAGAATAGAGCAACTGCAACAATAATAACAATAATTAGAATGGTTATGATAAAAAATGAGGGTTCAATCGGTGCAATATCTCTTAATTGTTCATTCATTTTAAGCTTCTTTTAATAAAAAAATCCTTTATATACCACAGTGCATCTTCATTCGTATGGCAATTGATAAATGAAAATCGTTTTTTATTGAATAATTTTCTAATCTTCATTGCAAATATTTCTTCCAATTTTACTGCTTTTTTATAAGGGACCGAGTTATTACCGAATACAATAGGCATCATCTTTCTTAATTCTTCCGGTGTATCCTTTAAATGTGATAGGTAAATACCAATAACATCTCCTTTCTTTTGGAGTGTATTTAAAATATTCAATTCTTTTGGAAAATCCATAAAATCAGAAATAATAAAAAGAATAAAATTTGACTTCATCATGCTCATTAAATATGTCAATATTCCTTTCCAATTGGTCTGTGCTTTCCTTGTTTTGCCTGTAATTATTTTTTCTACAAAGACCATTGTCTCATTTCGGAAATTTGATGGAGGAAGAATACCCCTTATCTCATTATCAAAGAGAACAAGTGATACCTTATCCTTATAGAAAAGGGAAGTATGTGCAAGATATGCAACGAACTCACTTGCCAGTTCTCTTTTGGTTTCTGAAAACCCTTGATCCATACTGTTTCTCATATCAACAAGAAAAAAAATATTCCTTTCCCGTTCATCTTCATATATCTTGGTGAATGGTTTGTCATAAACGGAAAATTTTTTCCAATCGAGATGTTTGATGGGATCACCCGGAACATATTCTCTCAATTCCTCAAAATTATATCCCGAACCCCTAAAAACAGATTTATAATTTCCTGAAAGAAGGGTTAATCCCTTGACCTTTGATAATATTTCAATCTCTTTAAGTTTTTTACGAATTTTATCCTTTATGTTTTCCATTAAGGGACCATTACATTATCTAGAAGTTGATCAATTATTGTTTCGCTATTAATATTTTCCGCAAGTCCGGTAAATGAAACGATAATACGATGTCTGAAAATTGGGTAACACATTGCTTTAATATCCTCGGGTATGACGAAACTTCTCTTTTCTAGAAAAGCATTTGCTTTGGCTGCTCGTATTAAAAATAATGTGGCGCGTGGCGAAAGTCCCAATTCAATAAATGGGAAAAATGATTTGTTATTATTCGTTTCAACACGTGTGTTTTCAATGAGGCTCAAAATATATTCCTTTAATTTTTCATCGATGAATATTTTCTTTGAGATCTTTTTTAATTTTTTAAATTTAGCATATGATATGATGCTTTTAATAGGAATATCCATTGTGTTCTCATAACGTTCCATGATCTGTCTCTCTTCCCTCATTGTAGGGTATCTTACCAATGCTTTAAACATAAATCTGTCAAGTTCCGCCTCCGGTAATGGATATGTACCTTCCTGCTCTATGGGATTTTGCGTTGCCATAACAATAAAAGGATTAGGTAGCTTATACGTCGTCTCTCCAATGGTAACCTGCCTTTCCTGCATTCCTTCCAGCAATGCCGACTGAACCTTGGCGGGCGCACGGTTTATTTCATCGGAAAGGAGAAAATTTGTAAAGATTGGACCTTGTTTATTTATGAATTTTTTTGTTGCATTATCATAGATTACCGTTCCAACAATATCTCCGGGGATAAGGTCAGGTGTAAATTGAATTCTTTTGAAATCGAGTTCCAATAATTTGGAAAATGTTGAAGCCATTAATGTCTTGGCAATTCCAGGTACACCTTCCAAAAGAATGTGTCCGTCATTCAAAAGGGCATTAAAAATAATATTAAATATCTTTGCTTGTCCGACGATAACGGTGGAAAATGCTGATCGCATTGTATCAACATCTACATAGTATCGAGATATTTCCTCTTCTAATTGCTGTAATATTTCACTCATTTAAAAACTCCTTTTCAAGGTTTAACATTATTCCTTTTGCTTTTTCTTTATATTCAGCTGGTACTGCAATATAAAAGGTTGCAGGTACAGGTGTAGCATTCTCGATAAAGAGTGTAAAGAACGGTTCCAATTCCCCAAAGGTTATTTTTTTACCGTCTTTTATGATTCTAATATCTCTCGCTTCTTTTAATCTTGGCTCTGTGAGTTCAATGTTTTCAATAGATTTTAGGTTTATAAAAATATGATCTCTCGTGATCTTTCCATCATCAAGCCCTTTAAATAAAATATTTCTAATATTTTCTTCCCCCATTTCATTGAATTTCTTCAATAATATTTTATTCCTTTTATATTCATCAATATTATAATTTCCCCAAAGAGGATGTTCCTTTAATTTATTAAGGAAATCAATTTGTTTTGAGGAATAAACCTTTTTTATACGATATGCGATCTTGAAAAGATTCCTATATTTTATTCGTATTCCCATTTCCCTGACAAATGGTATTTTTGATTCCAAAAGGTGGGTTCTAAGCTCATCATCCGTATAGACAAAGAAATTTTTTAACTCCCCGTTCTTATAGGCTTTTTTTATGGCAGATTGAATCATATTCCCTATAACAAGCCCCGTATCCGTAAGATAAAAATTATACATAGACAATCGTGCCATTATCATATCAACGATAGCCGGAATTGCTTTCTCAGATGCGAAAAGATATGTTTTTCCATCATCCATTAGCTCCAACTTGAAAAATTCAGTAATAGTGTCAAGTGAAATATCGCCGTAATTCACACCGGAGAACCTGCTGTCTGTTGTTAAGAAAGCAAGCTGATCTGCATCAATGGCACCGAATATCAATTGTTGCATATACGGTTTTCTTGTGAATTTTTTTCTTATGAGCTTTGACACGACGATGGGATCATGCCCGTACTTTTTTATTATATCAGGGATCTGCCCGAATTTCATAAGTTCTTTTTCATTTTCAGATACTGGAAGTATCACTTCTCCGGTAATGAGTTTACATGTAAAATCCATATGGTCTTCATTGAAGATTTCATTGAAAAGTATTTCGGTTGAATGTGAATAGGGACCATGCCCGAGGTCGTGTAAAAGACCTGCAATACCAAGACATTCGACCTCGTCTTCCGGTAATTTTAAATGTCTGGATATGGTCATGGCAGTATGGGAGACCTCCATTGCATGTAATAAACGCATATGCTGTGCACCCGGATAAACAATATATAAAGGTCCCAATTGACGAATGGTTGATAACCGTTGCAGCTCCGGTGTTTCAATAAGCTCTGACAATACACCGGTAAAATGCATTAGACCGAATGAAGGTGAACGTACTACGATTTCTTTTTTCATAATAACTCCATATTGTATAAAATTCCTAAAATTATAAAACTTTTTATGTCAATCCTTAATAGTTTTCTCATACTATATTATATCATTTTTTTTAAAATTTTTCTACTGGTCAGTCCAGCTCTGTCGATTAAAAAGAATAAAAATTCAAATGATACTTGAGAAAAAATAAAATAATATGGAATGTCAATAAATGTAGTTGAATCCTTCTACTGATATGGGATAGCCTGCTTTATTGCATATCAAACCTATTACTATTTGTTTTTTACCTCTTGTTCTTCATAGCCTTATGCGTAAGATTCGATGGAATCCGATGAACAAATGGGGTGTATTATTTTA
>CAYVPX010000025.1:0-12585 GCA_964453935.1 uncultured bacterium
CTTTCGGATCCGGATACAACTTATTCGTATGTGGATAAACTTTATGAACCCAAATGGTCTGAAGACGGAAATATGGTGGCATTCGTGCTGAGATGGGCTGATAATTCATCTTATCCCGGAGATGGTGATGTCTATGTTATAAACAATGTTCAGAATATCATCAATAAAAGTAGACAAGCAATAAGTTCCTGGTCAGACGGAGATCTTTATGTTGTTTCCGAATCTACGTCACCGGAATGGTCACCCAGTTTTTCAATGAACAACAATATGGTTTCCTATGCCGTTGATTACAATAATTATTTCAATACCCAGGGATTTTGGAACAATCCCGATGCTGTATTTTTAAATTGTGACTTTGACGCTTATAAAAAAGATGCCTTGGGCTCTGGTTCCGCTTCAATCATTGAGGCAAGGGCTTTCAATGAAGGACTTATTAAATGGGCACCCGCTGGTGGTGATGTGTTTACCTATATTACCAGAACCACAGACGGAGTTTACCATCTATCAACCTTCAATGATTCATCAATTGGGGGATTTACACAGAAAAAATTCAAATCCACTGAACCTTTATATACATTGAATGATAATTCAGGAGCATTAGTAAAGGTTCCTACGGAAATATTTGTGCAGTACCCCGGTGATTTGAAGATCGTTGTACCCGATTATATTCCGGAGAATAACAATAATATTTTATCCATTGGCGAATACAGAAGTTTTAGTATTAACAATGAGTATCCGAAAATAGATAATGACAGTATAATTATTAACATTCCTTTTACAAGGGCAGAGATCAGAAATATAAAAAATGTAAAAGGATTATCCCTATATTACAGAAATAAAGAACTTGAAACCTGGGAAAAGATTGATTCAACACTTTCAATTGAAAGTAAAAGGAACGGATATCTTTCCGCAAATGTAAATGAATTAGGAACATTTGGCATATTCTTTGACAAAAGCTATAAAGCTACTAACTTCACTGATCTTGAGCATGTAAGGGTGATACCTAATCCATTTATACCCAATGACGGAAAAAGCGAAACGGGAAATATTGATTCAGGGATTATTTTCGATAAATTACCTGATGATCTGACAAATGTTGATATTTACAATATTGCAGGTGAAAAAGTAGCTCATTGGAAAAATACGGATGAAGGACATGTAATGGTGTTTAAAAATGCTGCAGATGCATCTTCATATACTAATTCATATTATCCTTTACTCATGGTTGATGGTGCAATTATAAGGTGGATTGCTAAAAATGATCAGTATGAAAATGTTGTTAGCGGTATTTATCTTGCAGTATTCAAGGATGCAGACGGTAATGTTAAAATAAAGAAGGTTGCTGTAATAAAATAAAAGAAGATTATTAAATTTATGAAAAAAAGGGATATCTATTTAACGGAAGAAAATGCCTATTTATGTCCTCATTGCGGTAATATCTTAATCCCCAAAAAAGAAATAAATATGAAATTTCATTATAAATTTGCTCAATGTACAAACTGTAAAACCCGTTTCAAAATAAAATATACCAAAACATACTTGCTTTATATTATTCTTACTCTTATTATATCCGCTCTAATATTTATTCCGAACAGGTTCTTTAAAAACATTATCAACAACGGTGAGACATTCCTTTTTATATATAAAAATGTATTTCCCTTTGTGTGGACTTTTCTTTTAGGCTTTTTTACCGTATTAATTTTAAGACATCACTTATACTTTGAATCCATAGATGCCCATGAATTAAAAAGTATCAAGAAACTCCGGAAAAAAACCTATATGTACAATCCGAAACTTGATAAATAATGATTTTGGAAAACTTATTTCATTGGTAGTTTATTTTTGTTCAATAACATATTCCGCTGGCAAAACATAAAAACTGGAAAAGTTGTTATATTGAAGTAACAATTTTACAATTAACCAATTAGGCAATTAGTTAATTAACTAATTAGCGAATTAACGAACTTCTTATTAAAATGAAGTAAATTATAAATTATTCGTATAAAATATATATACTTTCTATTTAGAAAATCTGGTTAAGGAATTAGACAATTGGTCAATTAAGTAACTAACAAACGCATTAAATAATTTATAGTACGATAGTTCCAATTTGTCTTTCAGCTTTGTGCTAAATATAGTTTGTAATAAATACCTTTCTTTTTGATCAATTGTGAATGTGATCCTGTTTCAATAATCTCTCCGTGGTCAATAACTACGATGCGTTCTGCATTTTTAATGGTTGATAATCTGTGTGCTATCATAATTGCTGTTCTGCCGACAAGTACTTTATTTAATGCTTTTTGTATTAATTGTTCTGTTTGAGTATCAATATTTGAAGTAGGTTCGTCAAGGATAAGTATATCGGGATTATAGATCAAAACCCTTGTAAAAGAGATCAACTGCCTTTCACCTAATGACATATTTGTTCCACTTCCCGTGATCTCATGATCAATACCATTTTCAAATTTTTTCAATACTGGAGTTAATCCAACCTCATTACATGCTTGAATGACTTTTTCTCTGGGAATGTTTTTATTTCCCAATACAATATTATCATAGATGGTCCCTTCAAAAAGATAAATATCCTGAGGGACTAATCCGAATTTTTTTCTTAATGATCTCAGTTTAAAATCCTTAATGGAATTGTTATCAATTAATATTTTTCCTTTGTCAATATCCCAAAATCTTAATAAGAGATTAATGATCGTTGTTTTTCCCGAGCCGGTATAACCAACGATGGCGATCTTTTCTCCTTTTTTTATCTTCAATGAAAAGTTTTTAATAATATCCTCTTTGCCATATGAGAAATTAACATTTTTAAATTCAATGGTCTCACCCTTAATATTTTCATTTTCTCCGCTATTATCAATGGTGTCGTTGGAATCCAAAAGCTTAAAAATACGAGCTGATGAACTAATAGCATTTTGTAAAAGATTAAATTTTTGTGCGAGATCGTTAATAGGTCTGTATATTCTTTGTATATACATCAAGAAAGCGATCAATATTCCGGGGCTTAATGAGAGATGCAGTATCCTATAGCCGCCGTACCAAATAATAAATGCTTGAGCAATTGCTTGAATAATTGATACCGTTGGATGAAAAACGGCATAAATAAAAACAGATTTTTTATTATATTCTCGATATTCCCGATTTTTATCTTTTAATTTTTTATACATTCGATCTGTTTCAACAAACGATTTAATTACCTTCATTCCACCGAGCATTTCTCCGAGATTGGCATTTAAAGAAGCCAGGGATTTTCGTATTTTTAAATATACCGGTTGTATGGCACGTCTAAATACAGCAATTGCAAAAATTAGAACAGGTAAAATTGCAAGTGAAACCAATGTTAAACGAACATCTAATTTTACCGTAATAATTATAATAATAAAAAGTAATGTGAGAACATCTCCCATAATTCCAATGAACCCTGCAGAAAAAAGTTGATTTAAACTCTCCACATCATTTGTTACCCTGGTGGTCAATCTTCCTATGGGATTCATATTATATGTATTCATTGAAAGATACATTAAATGCTTATACAGTTTTGTCCTTATGTCAAATACAACATTTTGACCAAGTTTTTGAGTGATTATCATTTGTACATAAGAAACAAATGATGTAAAAAATGTAAAAAAAAGATAGATTAGCACAATAAATTTCAATCCGTTCATATTATGAGTCGGAATGATTCTATCCACTGTGATCTTAAAAAGGTAAGGTCCGATAAGATCGGTAAATGATACTAATATCAATAAGCTCACAGAAAATATCAATGTGAATGTATAAGGTTTAAAATATTTAAATAATCTCTTTAAAATACTATAATCTACAATTTTTTTATTATCAATTTCATCCGAGTAAAATTCACCTTTTCTCATTTTTTGTCTATCCTTTGACTTTCATATATCCTAAAAAATTCACCTTGTTTTTTTAATAAATTATTAAAACTTCCGGTTTCGATTATTTCCCCGTTTTTTAACACCAATATATTGTTAACATGTTGTATGGTTGAGAATCTATGTGCAATGAATAATTGCGTCATATTATTATAGTTACTTTCCAATTCATTAAGTATTTTCTTCTCTACATTTGAATCAATGGAGGAAAATGAATCATCAAATATTAAAAAATCAGGTTTTTTGTAGATTGCCCGGGCTATTGTCATTCTTTGTCTTTGTCCGCCTGATAGCGTTACACCTTTTTCACCCACCATTGTATTAAATCCATCACTGAATTCATTTATGGTTTCATATAATCCTGAGGTCTTAATAACATTTATTACCTCATCATTATTATAATTACCGGATAATACAAGATTATCCTTTAAACTTTCAGAGAATAAAAAGCTCTCTTGGGGAACATATCCGAAAAGCTTTCTCAACTGTAAAAGGTTATAATTATCAACGCTTTTTCCATTTATTAATATCTCCCCTTTTTGAATATCATATAATCGTAGAATTAATTCAACGATAGAACTTTTTCCAGAGCCGATCTTTCCCACAAAAGCAATTTTTTCACCTCGATTTACAGAAAAAGATACATTTTTTAATACCCAATTTTCGCTTTTTGGATATTTAAACCAAACATTTTTGAATTCCAGCTCTTCAATGGTTTCGATCTTTTCTTTTTTAATACCGGTATCTTCTGATTCCCAATTCATTACATCCATTATTCTTGAGAGTGATGCCAATCCCCTAGCCCAAATAGATATGACCCAGCCAATGGCGATCATGGGCCAGATCATTGTCATAAGGTATCTTGCAAAGGCGTAAAAATTACCGATGGACAATGTTCCGTCAATTGCCTTTAAACCCCCGAAATAAAGCACAATTACCATTGAAATAGAGGAAAAGAACAGAATCATGGGATGGAACAAACTCTCTGTTTTAATTAATTTCATATAGATCTTTCTGTATTTATCAGAGAATCCTTCAAAATTTTCAGACATGGAATCTTCTTGCGTATATGTTTTAATTATTTTAATACCTGAAAATGTATTTTGTGTAAAATTTGTCATTTGAGAAAAACTTTTTTGCACATGTTTAAAATATTTAAAGATGATCCTTTGGAAGATATAAACTAAAACAGCAATAAAGGGTAATGGTACCAATGCAATTAATGTAAGCTTGGGATTTATGATCAGCATATTTATCATGGCTATCAATCCTACAAAAAGCGGATCAAAAAATGCTAAAAGTCCTGGTCCGGCGAGCATTCTAATAGCATTGAGGTCATTGGTCGCTCGTGCCATGATCTCACCTGTTGAAAATTCTGAGAAAAATTCCATTGGCAACGCTAATATTTTTTTATAGTATGCATTTCTAATATCATAATCCACAAGAAAAGAGCTTTTACTAATATTTAATCTCCATAGAAAACGAAAAAAACCCGCTAAAAGATTTACAATAATGATCGTAACACCGGCAAATAATAATAGAGAAAATGGGTTTTTCTCTAATAAACTATTGACAAATGGTTGTAGAAAATTATTAAATCGGTCAAGATAAAATGAAACATGTACGGGAGATTTTGTAATGATACTTTTTAATGAATCAATCGCGAAAGCAGTGATCTTCGGCGTAAAAAGCATGAAAATATCCGTGAACATTAAAGCGATCAGTCCAAAAATATAATTTTTTTTGTACTTTTTAACAAATGAGAAAAAATAACGCAAATTTTTCATCTATTAATAATATACGCCTGTCTGAAGATAAAATTTCGGTTGAAATCCTGAATCTTCGAACCAATGTTCAAGTTTTTGTCCTCCTAAAGATATAAAAATACTGTACTTATCAAGAACATATTTCCCCGTAAATGCAATATTAAAATCCCTGCCGTCTTCTTCGGCTGCTCCCCAAAGATCAAATGTTTGTAATTTGAGATGATAAGCGATGCCGCCTATCAACGAGACATATCCGCTAATGGAAACACGATCTGACCATTTGGAGTAACCCACAAATCTTCCTCCTCCAACACCAATATTAAAAATAAAACTATTTATTGTCTTTGAGAACATAAGATAAGGAGAATTATAGTTATATAATTTGTCATTTTGGATGATTCCGCTACTGTCCAACCTTAAATAAGGGATGTGATCATATTCAACATGATCTCCTTCACTTGAAATAAAACGTTTGTTGGAAATACTTTGGATACCTGCGAAAATAGAAGGTTGGTACTTACCGCTTTCCCTTGAAATAATAAAATCAGTATTAATATGCGTAGCAAAAGGATCGATGGAATCAAGAAATAGTGATACCTGAAGAAAGTCCAATGGGGTAAAAGAAAAACGCAAATTACCATTAAAATAAATATTATGTGTGGGTATTTTATCGAGGGGGGAATTAGTGCTTCCTAAAAGGAAATCATATTCAATCAATATTTGTCCTTTTTTAAATAATGTTCCGCCTGGAATATCAGTAAAAACAGGTTGTCCCGAATAATTACCGGCATTAACAAATCCAAAAAGCCCAAGTAAAAAAAATATCAAGGTATATTTTTTCATAATATCTCCATTTACTAATTATAATGTATTTTTAAATATTTTCAAAAATTATTTCTTTTTTTATTAGGTTATTGTAATCAATATTAATGTTTTTCTCTTTAAAATAGCCTTTAATAGATGGGAAATTCCCTTTTTCCGATGAAAGTGTAATCTCTTTTTTATCATATTCAAATATTAATTTCTCTGCCCTTGGTTTTGATGTCAATTTTTTAAATGAGATAAGTTTAAATCCCACCGGTGCATTTTTATTTATACTCTCTACGACTTTTTTATTAATACAATTTGCCACTTCCACAAAAAAATATTCCGCTTCGCTTTCAATACCCAAAGAAAGAGCATGAAAAGCACTTATTTTCGGTCTTCGGGAAAATCCTTTTTTATTGATGATCTTAATTCCTGCTATTTTTAATAGTTTCACCGTAATATATAGTAGATCATTATGCGAAACATATCTCATTAGATCTTTTTTAGTGAAACGAAGAAGATAAAATTTCGGCTCTATATTGCCTTCTGTATTTTCAATATATTCCCAATGTGAAGAAAGCTGCGGACTTTTTTCATTCTTATTTTTTTCATTACAGATCCCACAAGCATAGCATTTGCCCTTTTTACAATCGTCTATTTCTATTTCTTTCTCACTTCGTTTTTCATCAGCCTTGATATATGAATTATCAATCAGATGTGTAATATCATGCCAAAATGGGGTTTTAAAATTAAATAGATATTTTTTATATGGGAAATTATCGATGATATTGAACATTTTTTCTTTGTTTTTAAATTCTTTCCAATATACATTGAAAATATTATTTTTCACAAGGGTAAAAAGCAAATTACCAACATTTTCGTCCCCCCTGTCAATAAGTGTTTCTAAAAGGGATAAATGGTAGTCAGAAAAATTTATATGAATATTTTTAAATCGGATCTCAGAATATATCATTGAAATCCTTCTTTCATAATCATCTTTAGAGATAAAATCCTTTAATTCAAAAGGGGTATTGGGTTTCGGTGAAAAAATTGAAATAGTTATACCAATAGTAAATTTTTTACCCAGGAATGCTCTAATTTTCTTTATCAATTCAATCATCTCTAAAATATCATCATCGGATTCCGTAGGGTGTCCCAGCATAAAATAAAGTTTTATTCTTCGCCAACTTAGTCCTTTGATCTTTTCCAGGGTATTAAAAAGGATCTCATTGGTTATTCTTTTGTTAATAATGCGTCTTAATCTTTCGCTGCCGGCTTCTAATGCAAATGTAAGGGATGTCATCTTTCGTTTACCAAGCAGATCAATGGTGTTCTGAGATAAACTATCCAACCTCAACGAGGGAAGTGATATTCTTAGATCTTCAAATTTTTGTGAAATAGTTGTGATCAATGGTTCTATTTGGGAGTAATCTCCCGATGATAAGGAAAGAAGACTCACCTCGTCAATACCATAATTGTTCTTTGCGTTTTCAATAGATGATATGATCTTATTTACATCCCTTTCCCTATTTGGTCTATAAAGCATCCCTGCCAAACAAAATCTGCATCCATTTGTGCAACCGCGCATGATCTCAACTGCGTATCTTGTTTCCCCTATCTGAGTAAGTGGTTCCAACAAGGGTTTTACAACCCGTGATCCTGAAAAATCTTTCCAATGTGCAAACTCAACCTGTTTTCCGGCATATATTTCAAAATTATTTTTTTTATTCAAATGATAATTTTTTGAGATCAAAACCCCGGGAATATTTTCAATGGATTTATAAAAATCAGCTGTTTTTCCATATTTCTTATAATTTTCCACAATATCTTTAAACCCGTCTTCACCTTCACCCAAAAAAAGAATATCAAAATAGGGTATAAGAGGAACTGGATTTGATATGCCCGGACCTCCTGCAATAAGCAGGGGTTTGTCCTTGTCCCTTAGTGTTCTTTTAGTTGGAATATGTGCCAATTCAAGCATTTTTAAACCATTGATGAAAAGAAGCTCTGATGGAAATGTTAATCCTACAATATCAAAATCCTTGACGAATCTAAAATTTTCCAATGTAAAAAGTGGAATATTTTTGTTCTCTAATTTTTCTATCATATCGAACCAAGGGAAATAAAATCTTTCAAAATTTACCTCAGTATCCCTTGAAAAAATATCATAAAATATCTTTACAGCTAAGTTGGATATTCCTAATTCATAGGTATCAGGGAAACCGAAGGCAATATTAATATTACCCGATAAGTTCTTGTTGATCCCAAATTCATTGCCGATATAACGCTGAGGATACTCTATATTTTTAAGAAGATCAAGGATCTCCTCTTTACTTAAAGAGAGTTTATTCATCCAATATATTTTTTTCCAATTGTATCAGATATTTAATAGGTTCAATAATAAGATCAAGAATATTTATCAATTCATCCTTTGAATATGCTTTTCCTTCCGCCCCGCCTTGCAGCTCAATGATCTTTAATTCATCATTTATAATAATGTTAAGATCAACATCGGCAGATGAATCTTCCTCATAGTCGGGGTCAATAAGTATCTTACCATTATTGATCACAATACTGACTCCTGCTATAAAATTAGTTATGGGAATTTCTGTGAATGACCCATTTTCCCTCATATATTTTAATGCCTCATATAAAGCAATAAAGCCACCTAAAAGTGAAGCGATCCTTGTTCCTCCATCTGCTTGTATAACATCGCAATCGATCCAGATCGTTTTTCCGGGAAACGCTTCTACATTAACAGCATTTCGTAATATTCTTCCTAACATTCTTGAAATTTCTACTTGTCTGGGGTCAGTAGTTGTTTGGTTCTCGTTCCTTGTTTTTCTTTGTGATGATGCCCTTGGAAGCATTCTATATTCTACGGTAAGCCACCCGGATTTTTTTCCCAAAAGGAATTTTGGTACTCTTTTGACAATAGATGCGGTCACTGAAATTATATTATTACCCCATTTGATCCAAGCGGAACCTTCTGCCCATCGATTCCAATTTTTTGTTATTTCAATATGCCTTAATTCAGTATCTTTTCTGGAGCTTCTCATTTATACCTCTCTATATCTATTTTATTAAAATTCTTAACTTTTTTGCTTAAAAACCTTCTTACGATCTTTTGAAAATTTCTCGGAATATCACTCAAATAGAAATTGACCCGACCATTACCCTTTGAATTGAGCATATTTTTTTCTGTTAAGAAAGATAAGACCTCTTTTGCAACCATTTTCCCGGGGTTTATGAGCCGAACATTTCCTTTAAAAAAATCCCTGATCTCCTTTTTAAACAAAGGATAATGTGTACATCCCATTATAAGAGCATCCAACTCCTTGTTTTGGAGTTCATTCAGATAATAATTAATGATCATCTTAGAAATATCAGAGTTGTTTAGTCCTTCTTCTGCTAATGGAACTAATAAGGGGCATGCTTTATGAAAAATATTGATCTTATTCTTAAATATCTGTTTAATTTTATTATCATAGCTATTGGATTCAATAGTGGCATATGTTCCTATTATTCCAATATTAGTTATTTCTTTTGAAATATTTTTCACGGTAGGATTGATCACATCAAAGATAGGTAGATTATATTCTTTTCGAATAATGTCAATGCCGTTGGATGATGCGGAGTTACATGCTACTACAATGGCTTTTACCCCTTTTGATAGTAAAAAATTAATATTTTGCCTTGAAAAATTCATTATGGTTTCCTTTGATTTTGTTCCATAAGGCACCCTTGCGGTATCTCCGAAATAAACATATTCTTCATTGGGTAGGTATTTTAGTAATTGATATAGAACCGTTAAACCGCCTACACCTGAATCAAAAATTCCTATTTTTTCATTTTTCATTTTATAAATTTCCTATAATTTTTCTCAATATAAATATTAATTGCCTCGGCAATTTTTGAAGCTAACTTTTTCTGATAGGACGCTGTATTTAGATTTTTCTCCTCTCTTTTATTGGTTAAAAACCCAGTTTCAATCAATATTGCGGGCATTGTTGCACCGTATAAGACATAAAAACGAGCATGTTTGACCGGTTTACCATGTGGCGGCTCAATGGTTTTCAAATGTTTCGTAATAAGCCCCGCTAAAAGAATGGACTCGTTTTCAAATTCATTTGAGATCATGGACCAGATTATATCATTTAAAAGATTACCGGATGACTTGTTCTCTAACTGTATAACATTATTTTCATATGCTGCAACATGTCTGGATTCGTCATCCGATGCCGATTTTGAAAGATAGTATATTTCAAAGCCCCTGGACCTTGGATCATAAGAGAAATTTGCGTGGATACTTATAAAAATGGAGCCATTGTTTCTATTAGCAATTTTACTCCTTCCGCGAAGAGGGACAAAAAAGTCCTTATTTCGTGTCATAATTACAGAGTATCCTTCTTTTCTTAAAATGGAAGCAAGCCTTTTCCCGATTGCTAAAACAACATTTTTTTCTTTAATTCCCGTAATCCCAATTGCCCCGGGATCTTTTCCCCCATGACCAGGATCGATGATTATCTTAACGATCTTTTTATTAAGAACGCTCTTTGCATTATTTACCTGACTACCGGTCTGTTTTTTTATTTGATGCTGTTCATATTTGTAGGAGAAAACACATCTTCCATTATTAATTTTATAACTGAGATTATTAGCATATTTAAATTTAATTAAAAGTGAATTGCCCTTTTTCTTTATATAGTCAATACCATTATAAGGCTTGTTAAGGTAATTTTTACTAATTTGTATTTTATCATTAGATGAAACTTCATAATAATCTTTATCTAATTTATTAACCTTGATATTTGAATATGAATATATTGAGAAAAAATTGGAGTTTCTCTTTATAATATAATCGAAATTGTAAATACCCTTTTTTAATGTTACCCATTGTTCTAAAAAATTATCAGGAATGATAATATCATTATCTTTAATAATAACATTGCTGTCCAAATGATAGACATTTATCCCCTTATAATAAATGGATTCATTTATTAAGAATGTGAAAGTATTGTTGTCAACATTGAGAATAAGTTCATTGGTTTCCAGATCATAACGATACTGCCAATTATAATTATTAGTGTACTTTTTTAGGGAAAAAGCATTGAGGAAACTAAAAACAAAAATAAGTAAAGTGAGAATAAAAACTTTTTTCATTAATTTGGTGGAGGCGGCGGGATTCGAACCCGCGTCCAGAGAAGAGCACAGTATAACGTCTACATGTTTATTCCGTTTATAATTCTCGTAGTAATTTAACCAACGGAAAGGTATTTACTACAAGTTCCAGTAAAATTGTCTGGCTCCTTGCCCTGAAACACAACGTAGAACCATATCCACTTGGTTTAGGGGTATTCAGAAACAAGTGGCCCTCTCTGATACCCCGCTGCTACCAATTAAGCAGCAAGTGCGTAATTATCGGCGTGTGTACGCTTTGATCCGTCACAGTGGATCGATCTGGCATGCAGTTATACTTACAACAACCCTGTCGAAGCCATATGCGCCCCCGCTAACTTTTATGCTTCTGTAAGCGGGATAACTCCCTTTCAATATCTCTTTTTTTAATATCTTCTCTTTTATCATGTTTCGTTTTACCGGCAACAAGTGCAATTTCAACTTTGGCAAGATGTCTTGAGAAATAGATCTTTAGAGGGATTATTGTCAAACCTTTTTCTTCGACTTTCTTCCTTAAACGAAAAAGTTCTCTTTTTTTCATTAAAAGTTTCCTTTTTCTTACAGGATCAACGAGATCGGTAGTGTTATTTGCATATCTATCAATTCTCATCCCAATAAGGAAGAGTTCATTATTTATAAAAGAACAATATGTACCCTTAAGAGACACTCTTTTTTCTCTTATGGATTTTACTTCACTACCCACAAGAACTATGCCAACTTCATATTTTTCTAAAATATTATAATTTCTACTAGCTTTATTTTGTTTAATAATAACTATTTTTTTATCAGTACTCATTAACTGTTATTATATGTTTTTTTTAAAAAAATATCAAACATATTAAGGAAATGTAATTTTTATATTAGAAAATATTTCAAAATATATGTGAATTAAGTAAATCTCATATTCAAGGTCTTTTTTGTTTATTATAAAACAT
>CAYVPX010000026.1:0-1061 GCA_964453935.1 uncultured bacterium
GAAGGAACCGCAACAAGTGCACCTGCAACTGATAATGAAGCAAGAAGAAAATCTGATGCTTCAGGTATTGTTGCAGGTAAGGGAAATGGTTATGATACTGATGATAATTCAAATGATTTTGTTGAACAGGCAAGTTCACCAAAAAATTCATCCTCTCCAACTGAATGTACCCCATGGGATTATACCTCACCTACAATTACTTCAACGAACCCTCTTGATAATGCAGTTCAGCAATCAACTTCAACAAATATGATAATAAACTTTTCAGAGGCAATGGATACCCAATCGGTTATGCTTTCACTTGAGGGCTCACCTACATTTAATTATACATATGCGTGGTCAAATGGTAATGCTACATTGACATTAACCCCAAGTTCTCCGTTATCTGTTGATACCTTATACCAGATTACCATTAATGATCTTGCAACAGATGTTTCCGGAAACTCTCTTGACGGTGATAATGATGGAAATCCAGGCGGGAATTATACATTTAGTTTTAATACTATTGATAATCAAGCACCTGCTTCCATTACAGATCTTTCTGCTGTATCATACCCTACAGTTGGAGGCATAAAAATAACTTTCACTGCTCCCGGAGATAATGGAACAAATGGAACATGTGCAAATTACGAAATTGCATATTCAACAACAATAATTGCAAATGATACGGATTTTGTAAATGCTTTAAAATACGATACTTCATCGATTACACCGCAAAGTGCAGGAAATACGGAGAGTATTATTTTAACATTACTTCCCGCAGGAACGACATTTTACATATCTGTCAAAGGCGTTGATGAATCAGCAAATAAATCAGCATTTGGAAATGTTGCATCTGCTATTTCGGGAAGTTTTGGCGTTTCAAAGACACCTAATATTCCGCTTTGCGAAAAGGGTCATGGCAACCTATCGTTAACCTACTCAATTGGCTCAACCGTTTTTGATGGGAATGATTCAATGTATGTCATTGTAAATTCATCTTTCACACAACCCAATACTGCAAATCTTACCATTTTAATAGATGGCACAGCAATCACATCATCGAATTATTCTATCACGGG
>CAYVPX010000026.1:1161-2217 GCA_964453935.1 uncultured bacterium
CATATTACGGGGATGATTATTGATTCACCCATTGGAGCAACGCTTTCACCAAGTGCTGTTGATACGGATAATTCAGGGCAGGGAACATTTGTTCTGAACCTTTCCAAAACCGCAGGCAAACATATTGTTGAGTTTAAGTGTAATGATCTGTCAGAGTATTTTACTGACACTTCTTTTGAAGGTGATTTTCTCTCAACACCATATCCAAACCCTGCAGGAACGGACATTGATACTATTACCTTTGAAGTGAATATTCAAGATGCAACTCATCTAACTCTAACTATTCTTACATTGGACGCAAGAAAAGTTATTGATATTGCAAACGGTGACTTCGATGCCGGGTATCATAAAATAACCTATAATTTAAAAGATCGATCAGGTAGAAGGATACCTTCTGGTATATATTTTGCCATATTGAAAGCAGATAAATTTACCAAAATGGTAAAATTTACAGTTGTGAGGTAGAAAATGAAGAAATATATAATAATTCTGTTTATGTCATTGTTTGTTTTAACATTCTCACTGGACTATACTTCAATATTGAACCTTAATTTTGGGACTATTGCAATGGCAGCAGGATCAAATGAAAGTGTGGATATTGATGACTATCAATCAGCCCTTACCAATCCATCGCTTTTGGCAATGGCTCAATGGAATTTTGTTAAGGTAACCCATTTCAGATATATTGATGATACTAACTTTAGTTATTTAGGTATTGGTAAGTATATTAAGGGTATTGGGAATATTGCTTTGTCATATCTTTATGGGAATTATGGTTTTCAGGATAAAAGGGATATCTCCGGAAATACATTGGGGACATTCTTTTCATACGAGCAGGCACTTTCGCTAACTGTTGCAGATAGATTTTATAATAACAGTTATTATGGGTTCAATATAAAATATCTCGAAGCAAAGTACGGGGAAAATAAAACCTCGAGTTTACTTTTTGATATGGGTCTATCATTCAGAATGAAACGTTTATTGTTCGGAATATATATGAAAAATTTCGGTACAAAGATGCAATTTGAGTCACAGGGTGATTTTAGCCAAATTGTT
>CAYVPX010000026.1:2317-12451 GCA_964453935.1 uncultured bacterium
TCACTTTATGATGTGGGCTTGGAATTCAGGTGGTAGGAGATGAAAATGAAAAAATTATATATAATGATAATGATCCTTTTTTCAATGAGTGTTTTTGCAGCTAATAAAGGTGATGTGGTTTTCAGTGAGATTGATTGGAGCGGCACACAGGCATCATCAGGGTATGAGTGGCTTGAACTTTATAATACTACCGGTGCAGATATTGACCTAACGGGCTGGAGTATTGAAGACAGCGGCGGTGTCATTGCTGATCTTTCAGACACAACAAAGATGAATACCGCATCAATTACAGCAGGGAAATACTATTTAATTGAATACCAAAGCACTACAACCCCTTCCAATCAGGCAATAAGTGATATTATATCGGATTTTTACGGATTGGGATATAGTAAGCTTTCCAATGACGGAGAACATCTCTATTTGAAAGATGCTTCCGGTAATATTATTGATGACATCGATTGTTCAAGCGGTTGGTTCGCCGGAGCAACAGGCGGGGTATCAATGGAAAAAAAGATCCTTGGAAAGGACGGGAATGATTCCACTAACTGGGCAAGCAACAATTTGGTAACCATTTATGGACATGATAGTCAAGGGAATGTCATATACGGAACACCAAGACATCCTAATTCAGTGGGACCTACAGAACCCGCAATTTATCTGCAGACAAGTGTTGATCCTTCAAGAATAGAGGTTGCAGGCGGTTCCCCAGAGACCACAACCGTTACCGTAAAACTTCTGGATGAAAATTATTCGATCTATACATCTTCCCCAACACTTAATGTGATCGTTTCCGCCTCACCTGCTGGTATTGGAACATTTACTTCCGGTGGGGATACTGCTGCACTTACACTTACCAATGGTTATGCTACCATAGATTACGGTTCTTGTATTTCTCCCTCGACGGTTACATTTACTGCAACAAATACAGGGGTAAACAATATATTAAGCTCTGATCTTGATGTCCTTGCAATAGATGTGACAGGTCCTGCCATAACAGGATTTACACCTGAAAACGATGTGCCGTTAAGATCGGTGAGCAATATTCCCGTAACATTAACATTGTCCGATATTGGGGGTATTTATAATACACAAACAATGACCATACATTATGAGATCTATTCTTCAACCGGTACTGTGATCGGAACTTCATCCGCAAATCTTAATTACACATCAGGTGGTACATTGGGAGATAATAATATTATTTACGGAGACAATATAGGTTATTCAGGAAATATTGATTTTACAAATGGTGGAACTTTTACGATACCTAATCTTGCAAAAATAAATATCTGGGTAACCGGAACTGATTATAAAGGTAATCCCATTGATACGACAAATAACTCTCAAACTGATCCATATAAAGCATTAACGGTAAAAGATGTAAAATTATTAATTACAGAAGTGGACTTTCTTTCTACATTGGGCGAAGATTTTGTTGAGGTTTACTGTCCCGATGATGGGAATAATGGTAACGGAGTAAATATAAATGGGTTCTATATTGATGATCTGGACAGTATTAATACTGTTGGGAGTAATGCTTCCGTATCAGATCTTAATGCAAATGCAGATAAAAAAATTGGTGATTTAACGGTAAAAACGGGAGATTATATTGTTTTGATCTATGATAATGGTAAAGATTGGAAATCTTCTATTCCTACGGGTTCAAATGTTCATGTAATTTATACGGATGATTCGGGTTTAACTGATTCAGATGAACAAATAGGCGTGTTCACTCCCTCAGGCGAATTAATGGACATTGTATGCTGGGCTGATCAAAGCGGTTCTCTAACAGATGATGATTTTAAAAAAGGATTTGTCGGCAGCCAGTGGAATATCTCTTATGGTTCACCTACAACCGCAGAGGAGATTGATTGTGTGAGTTCCGATTTTTCTAAGGGTTCAATCGTTAGAGATGTTAATAATACAGATACAAATGATAAAAAAGATTGGAAGAATACACTGGTTGAAACTCCCGGTGGTCCCCATCCGCAAGATACATTGCCATCTGCTACGGATATTGTGATTTCAGAGGTTTATTTTTATTCTCCGTCCGGCTATCCTGATTGGGCAGAGCTTTACTGCAAGGATGACGGGAATAACGGAAATGGTGTTGATATTGGCGGCTGTTTTATTGAAGCGGATAACCCTTTAAAGATTTTCAAGGTGGGAACCATTATAAAAACAGGGCAATTCATTGTTATAACTGAAGGTAATTCAGACAATGATGAATTAACAGCAGGCAATGATAATATTTTAACTGTGTTTGCTGACCCATTCTCAATTTCTTCAACTGATGAAAATCTTGATCTTAAGGACTTCTCGGGAAATATTCAGGATGCAGTGATATGGGCACAAAGGGATTCCGAGGCATATAAATTTCCTGTTGATTCTAACGGTAATTTGATAAGCGGAGCGCAGGTGATACCTGATTCAAATTATGATCTTTCAAAATTAATAGATATTTCATATATTGAATACGGGGATTTTTACGATATAATAAATTCCACTGATCCCAAATTGGGTGAATACCAATGGGTAGGAAAGCTCTATAAGTTCTTCCCCAATCTTGCAAAATATCCTGATTTCCCTAATGGTACTGTACAACCCGATCCTAATTATATTTATGATTGGGTATATGCCGTTGAAGGCGCCATCCCCTCTATAAATATCAAAGAGGGTTATTCTATCACCAGGGATGAAAATTTTACCGATACTAATACAGCAGATGACTGGACCATAACGGATAAACCAACAATGGGAAGACCTTCAAATGACACAAAGATCCCGGGTGGAAAGATACTGGATATTAAGGTTGAGCCAAAAACATTTGTTAATGACGGGTCCATGCCGGATCGTCTATATACTACCATCTCAATGCAAATTGCTTCGGAAGGCGTTCTTACAATTAGGATCTATGATATACGGGGTAAAGAAGTTAAGACTTTGGCAGAGAAAACACCTGTACCTCCCGGTCCATATAGTATTAAATGGTGGGGAAATAACGACGATAACGGCCCAATTCCCATAGGTGTTTATATAATCTATATTGAATTACGAAATGATACCAAGTCAATTACCAGAAAGGCAATTGTTGCCATTGGCAAGAAGATGTAGAGGAGGCGAAGATGAAAAAGATAATAACAATGATCTTGATATTGACATTTGTATTGACCTTTGCTTCTTTTGAATATGATGGCTGGAATCCGGTGGATACTGCAACAGGAGGTGAAAACCTCACCATCCTTTCACCTGATTCATTTTTTACAAATGTGGGAAATTTGGCATTTTTTAAATACCCCCATGTTACCTTCAATACAATGCGGCTTTATAATATGAAAGAATTAGGAGGGAGATCTATTGTGCTCATAAAACCATTGAAATTATTTACATTAGGTTTGGGCATGGAAACCTTTGGATCTGAGCTATATAAAGAAGAACAGGTACAATTGGGTCTTGGTATGAATGTCGGCAGGAACATTGCCATTGGTGCCAAAGCAAAATATTTAAGCGTGATCATTGAAGATATTGGAAGCGCATCGACATGGGCAATGGATATTGGAGCAAAGTACTATATAAATTATAAACTATCTTTGGCATTAAGATTAAAGAATTTTTCGCAACCTAATATTGGACAGGAATATATTTATCGTGATATCGGATTTGGTGCAAACTATAAATTCCACTCCAATTTTAATCTTTATTTTAATATGGTAACTATAATTCCACCCTCATATTTGAAATATACCTACGGTTTAACGGATCTTCCGGATTCTCAACAGCAGGCAATTGAGAATAATATCTGGGATTTTAGCGGTTATGGTGATTATCTTAAAAATTTTGGTGATAAAAAAGAGATTAAACCGGACTATCATATTGGAATATCATATAGGATGTTCAATTTTGTTAACTTTTTAGGGGGAATTGAATTTTTGAATGACGGCAGGGTAGCATATAGTTTAGGATTTAATATTTCAGGAAAAGGAATTGGGCTATCATACGCCTTTCAGACACACTCAGAACTTGGCATTACCCATTACTTCTCATTTACAATAGGAGAGAATGAGTTTGTAAATGAACTTTCCATTGTTAACGGCAAGATAGACATTAATGTAGCAAGTGCGGCAGAGATTGCAGGAATTCCAGGAATAGGTAATTCAACTGCCAATGCAATTGTAAAATACAGGCAGCGTGTCGGCAGAATAAATTCTATTGATGAGCTTGTAAATGTAAGGCGAATCGGAAAGAGAACAATTGAAAAGATCAGACCGTATATATTTATTAATAATAAAAAGATCCTCATAAAAAATAATAGTTCAAGTATTTCAAAAAGCAGAAAACCGAATCCCTCGCTTTTAGTTGACATAAATAGTGCTACAAAAAAAGAGTTGATGGCATTGCCGAGGGTTGGGGCAAAGACAGCGGAAAGAATAATTGAGTATAGAAAACTGCATAAAGGATTTAAGTCAAAAGAGGATATTATGAATGTTTCGCGAATAGGGCAGAAAACATTTGATAATTTTAAGGATTCAATTACAGCAGGTCCTTATGATCCTGCAGTAGATAAATAGGGGGCAGAAATGAAAAAATTAATATTAACATTGATCTTGGTATTATCATTCAGTTTAATATTCTCTTATGATTACAATCTATCAAAAACCGTAGAGACAGAAGATGATATTGCTGATTTTTATCAGAATGGAGAAATTTCCGAAGAAGAGTATATTGAGTTATGGGATATTTTTTCTAACCCCATTGATATCAACAGCGCCGATGCCAATTCTTTGCAGCGGTTGCCCGGTATTACACCTGATCTGGCAGCACAGATCATTAGGCACAGGCCCTATAAGAAGGAAAGGGATATAATAAGAGCAATTGGAAGGGATAATTATTCTGACATACAGGCGTTCATAAAATTTGAAGCGCCGAGAAAGGTGAGCAAAAAAACCGGTAAAAAAATCAGAATAAAATCACTTATTAAATTTAAATACATAGATGAGATTTCATCATATCATAAGAAAAATGAAACGCCATATTTACAATTATCAGGGCAATTCAAATTGAATAAAACAATAAAATTAGGCGTAGTTCAGGTGAGAAAATGGGCAACGAATGATTATGAGGTATATAACGGACCTACACAATATGATGATAATGGAAAGATAATCGGTGAAGCGGGTGATGTCATTATAAATCCTGAACATACGATATTCCCAACCCCGAAAGCATATCTCAATATTTCCACAAAACATTTTCAATTGATAACAGGTAATTTTGGTGCCGGTTTCGGACTTGGCGTTACCTTCAATGAATCGGGACGAAGGTTATTGAACGGATATAAGGGAGATACCTCCATCAGTTCAACCTATGATTATAAAAGATTATTCGGCGGTGGAATGCGGCTTACCTTTCGCCCAATAAATATTTTTGTTTTTGCATCCAGGATAAAAGATAAATTAACGGTATATTCAGGACTTTTGGAAGCAGACAATGCAGATGAGGTTACATCCCAAGAGGATTATAATTTGCTTGCATCGTCAATGCGCTCAATACCGAATTTCACTACTAAGACGGTTATTGGGGGACATGTAGATATTGGGAATGAAAAACATTTACTGGGTTTCACTATTTATCATACAAAAGAGGATTTTGCTACTGATAATTATAGACCTTATACCTATGATGAAAGGATGTTTGATACCTATGTTTGGGGTGCAAATTTCCAGTTCAGGGTGAATAAAAATTTATTGCTGCAAGGTGAGCTTGGAAAATTGGAAGGTGCGGATTATGGTCTTGTATTAAGGAGTTTTCTAAGGGATAAGATCCTTGATCTTGAATTTATCTATCGTGATTTTACAAGAAATTTTGAAAATCCATACAGTTATACCTATGCTACATGGGATACACCGGCACAGTTTTCCGCACAGGATGAGCATGGTATTAAATTCACAGGTAAATTGAAATTACTCAAAAGGACAAAAATAATTTTTAAGGGGGATATTTGGAAATACTATTCAACGGAACAGACCAATTTTGATGGAACTCTTGCTTTGAAAAAGGAGATTACTCCTTTGGTGGATATGTCCCTTTCGCAAAGATATAAAGACAAAGATGTTGCAAGAGATATTAATCAATCTTATATTACGGATTATAGTGAAACTGATAAAACAGCATATACCTATCTTACATTTAATTTTAATCCCAATGATAATTTAAAGATCTCCACAACATATAGATATAAAACATATATGGAGCATTCGGAACCACAGATCAAACCGTCATCTTCATTTTCCGGAAGAATTTCCTATAAGGGGAAAATTGCCAATATGATACTATCTTATAAGTTCAATGATGATAATCTCTACCGGAAATCTGATTCGTCTTCGGGATATGAGTATAGACAACTGCAGCTCTATATTTATAAATATGTATTCAGCAGACATTTTAAGATCAACTTCGGTTATAAGAGAAGGTGGTATTTTGAGGATAATTCACCAACCAATCCGGATACATTGCCTGAAAGAACATACAGGTTATATATTGACTGGAGATTTTAATGAAGCTTGATAAAAAAGCGAGAATGGTTTTGATAATTCTTGCAATTTTATTATTAGGATTACTGGTACTCATATTTGATAAAAATTATACTATAAACAAAAATTTGGCATCCAATGCTAATTATTATGAGTTCTTAGGGAAGTAATATGTACTGGGAAAGAAAGCTCTATATATTTACCATTGCCTTTATTTTAGGTATTTTTCTTACATTTGGTATACATCCCATTGCCCCTGTTAATCTTTTGGCGTTATTAACCATATCAATATTTATTATTGGTGGTGTAATTGCATTTATTTCATATAAAAAATATGGTTTTTTTAAAATATTACCGATTCTCTTACTTTTTTACCTTTTTCCTTTCTTTTTAGGCATTACACTGACACACAATAGCTTTAACATTAACAAAAAAGGTCATATTTTACAGATCACAAAGGGAAAACCAGAGATAAAGGCTACTGTTAGAGGGTATATATACAGAGAACCGGAATATTACGAAGACAAAGTTAAGGTATTCATTAAGCCATTGAGAATATCGATAAATAATAAGAAGAGTCAAAAGGTAAAATATGGAAAAATACTTCTTAATTACCATTTTAAGAAAGGTAGATTTCCAAGATATTTAAAATATGGACATTATATTACCTTTACAGGTGTTCTACAAAGACCGCAGCAGGAAACCAACCCCGGTGGTTTTAATTATCGGCGTTTTTTAGCAACTAAAGGAGTATATTATACAATTTATTTTAGGGATGATAAGAATATTCAACCTGATGAAATTATTAAAAAGAATCCTCTCTTTGCTTTTTCTCTTTACCTTAAAGATAAATTTTTAGACACAATAAGAAAGACAGTACCGTATCCTGAATCCGCTTTTTTAGGAGGAATAACCTTAGGACTAAGATATGGTCTGGAAGGAGTTAGAGCCCATACAAGTGATACATATCAAATAAAAGATGATTTTAAAAGGGCAGGTGTTAATCATGTTCTTGCAGTTAGCGGATTACATGTTACTATTTTAACTGCATTCTTTATCGGCTTATTTTCACTTTTTGGGATGTCAAGAAGGATTTACCCGTTGATCACAATAGTATTTCTTGTAATATTTGCTATTATAACGGGTGGTCGACCATCAACATTAAGAGCTGTTATCATGAATTCTTTTATTTTAGTATTTTGGGCATTTTCAAAACAGGGGATAAGGGGTTCAGTTGAGATTGGTATCACGTTGGCAGCTCTATTGATCCTTTTGGTCAACCCATTATTATTGCGGGCAGCCTCATTTACCCTTTCATTTGGTGCGGTGCTTTCCTTGGTGCTTATCACGCCATTTTTGGATGATATTTTTAAAAAGTACCTTATTGGATATACCTTTTGGACTTTCTTTTTCTTGCTTTTGCTGTTCCCTGTTCTTTTGATCATATATAAATCCGCTTTTTTTAGTTCCATATTTTTATGGATATTTTTAATAGTTTCTGCAATACTGCTTTATTTAAGTGTGAAATTTGAGGAAAGAACAAAACTACCGTATCCTCAATACAGAAAATTACCGGGATGGATTATATCTTTCATTTCAGCACAATTCGCCATACAACTGGGAATGATGATACCGCTGGCTTCTTATTACTTCGGAAGGTATCCCATCGCCGGAATGTATGCTAATTATCTTGCAATACCATTAATCGGTGTTAATGTTCAAATTGGTATGATCGCTGCTATCTTTTCACTTATTCCCGTTGTAGGTATTTATTTTGCATTACTTTTAAATGCGGGTAATTTTCTTTTTCTAAAACTTTTTATTATCTCCGCTCATTGGTTCTCAACCGCATTTCCATACCCATATGTTGAAAAATTAAGTTTTTCAATGTTATTGTACTATTTTATTGTACTATTTATTGTCATAAATTTCCCCTATATTAAAGAAAAATACTTTGATTATAAATATTATATAACCCTATATAAACAGAAAAACGAAAAGAAAAAATACCATAGAATAAAGTACATTCCGCATTTGCTTATTGCATTATTTCTCTTACTCACTATTATTTTAGCTGTCCCCAAGAATAAAAGAAACGATCTTGATATAACATTCTTTTCATTGTCAAAGGGGAATGTTGTTTATATTAAAACAATGAAAGGTAAGGATATTCTAATAAACGCGGGGAAATATACAAGATATAAAACAAAGGAATGGGATGAAGCAGATCGAGTGATCATGTCGTCCTTGATGCATTATGGTATAAAGAAAATAGATAAATTTATTTTAACGGATTATTCTGATGATAATTTCTCTGCCGCTCCCACAATTCTGGGACAATACCCTGTTAAAAAAGTTTTTCTTCCCACAAATGTTGAAAATATTCCCAATTTATCCTATGAACAATTCTTAAGATCCACAAGTGATAGCTATATTCTCAATCATGCCACTGCATATTGGGTTAAAGATAGCTATTTACGTGGCAAAGTGGTATCTAACACGTTGATAAACCGTAATATACCCATAGTAGTGGTAAAAGCAGGTAAGTATATCTACAAAGAAACAGTAAAAGTGGGAAAAATTGAAAAAATATTTGAAATATATGCCCTCTCTCCTGAAAAGAAAGCTACAGACGATTATTTTAATGACAATCTTGTAATAAAAGTAGATTATACGGAGAAGAAAAACAATATTGAATTTTTTAGAAAGCAATTTGTGATATGTGGTGCAATAAATAGAGATATAACACAAAATTTATTGGGGTATAAAAAATATTTAAGAAATGTTGATGTTTTTGTTGCTCCAAACAGATTTTTATATGATAAACCCCTTGAAAAAGTTTTAAGTATGGCAAAACCCGTAGATTTCCTTTTTCATTTGAGTTTTTATTCCTATAAAAAAGATATGGATAGCCTGAACCGATATTATGGCTTTTTAAAAGATTATGGAACTAATTATTTCGATCTCGCTTCCGGATATGTGCGTTATAGGATCGACAATAGTCAACTGAAGAGAACCTCCGTTAGAAATAATATTAGTAATGATTTGGTTGATTATACCTATGAATTTTAAATGGCTGAAAATATTTAGTTCGACGATCTCAATTAGGAGAATATTGTGAAAAAATATTATTTTTTACTATTTTTGTTATTATTTATTTTTAATAGCTGTGGAAAAGCTAAACCCGTGAAGGTCAATTATATTAAACAGCTTGATAGAGTAAAGACGGTAACCATTCAGCAGGATCTGATAACCTTAAATAATAAGGTCCAGCTTTTCTTTATCCAAAAAAGCCGATACCCTGAGAGCTATGATGAACTCAAGCCATATCTTGGTAATTTTTCAATGATGGCACCGGATGGTGGGAAATATATTTACAAAGTAGATGAACATAAATTCATCCACGAACCGAAGAAAAAGTAATAAATGCTTAAGAAACTGCAGCACTAAGTGCTGAATCATGGGGTGTAGTATAAAAACACTGTAGTTTTTATTCCGGAAGGAGTTCTTTTAGTTCTTTGATCTCATGATCAAATTGTTTGCTTTCCCGAAAACGGTATGATGCCATTACCCTATGGCTCACTTTTATCGTGGTAAAACCAAA
>CAYVPX010000027.1:0-7162 GCA_964453935.1 uncultured bacterium
TTTTTTTATCTTTTAGAATGACTTTTGTGTGGTTTGAATTGTATTCGATCTTTTCTCTTGGTACTTCAATAAATTTCTTGCCAAACATAAATATTATGACTCGTTTGGATGTTACCAGAAGAAATGCCGTTGTTATTTTGTAATTTAGAGCATTTTTAAACGTAATTATTGCATTCTCTTTTGTGTATATTATGCCTTCGGGTTCGTATTCATATAAATTTTTAGGTTCTTTACCCCCAAGACCGAGTAAAAAGAAAAGTAATAAAAATGTGAATATTATTGAACCAGCAAAAATGTAAAGCAGAAATTTACTGTCCTGCATATGCCGAAAATGTTTTATTTCCAAATAAAAAGCATTAATTTCTTTAGGTGTCATTTTCAATTCTTTGGAAAATATTTTTAAATATGATAATAACCAATTGGATAAATTTGAATTAACATGAAACTTGGAAATTAAAATCTCATCATTTTTAATAAGATAAATTCCCATATAAATCTGTTTACCCCGTAAATAAAAGTAAAATTTTCCATTCTTAAGATTATAAATATTCTGGTAATTTTTAAACCAATAATGTTCGTTGAATGTCCCCTTTTTAATTACAGAAAAGGTTATTTTAGCAATTTTCTTTATGTATAAACTCCTGCTATCTCTTTTAATTACCTTGTAATTTGAAGGTATTTCTACATAAAATTTCTGTAATTTCACCTCCTTTCTTTGCCTCATCAATGAGGGAACAACCGTGATTTGGTAAATCAATCCCAAAAATATCACCATTAAAATAACCGTTAAAAAAATTATTTTTCTCATTATTCCACCTTAAAGTAAAAGATTATCTGTGCCTTTATTTTCTTACCATCTTTCTTTGGTTCCCATTTGAACTGATTAAGAATGTTTATTGCAATATTAAGGTTATCGGTTGATGAAATCGTATCCGGAACAATATTTTCCACATTACCTTGTGGGGTAACATCAAAAGATAGGATTATTTTTTCATTTTTTGAAAAATGCAGGTTTTTTGGAATATCCCCTTTCTTTATGACTTGTCTCCCCTTCAATTCTTCGGATATAATCGTATAATTACTTCTTTTATTTTTTTGAATTTTCTTATTAAGCTCATTTTCAAATGATGAAATATCTTTGCTAAGATCTTCATTAGTATTTACATTGTTGTCAATTTTAATCAGCATTTTATTCTTACTTATTTTATTAGGCGGCTGAACAATGGGAATGCTTATTCTCTCTGTCGGTCCCATGGGGTTATCATTATTAATTACATTACTTGTGATAATATTACTTTGGAAAACGCTATCACTAAAATCTTTAATATTATTGAACTTACCGGTAGCGGTCATTAGTTTAGGAACAGCTTTCGACTCATCCGGGAAAGTAAGATCACTTAATTGCATAACTTCAATTTCATTTACTTTCGGTATAAAGGAAGAAAAAAGATTTAATTTTAGAAATATCAAAAGGAGCATTGCATGGATTACAAGTGAAATTAAGATGTATTTCCAAAATTTATCTTCCATTATCTGTTTTTTGTAGCAATGAGAACTCTTTTAAATCCTGTTCTTTTAACAGCATCCAATAGATTAACAACATTTTCATATTTTGTAGCTTTGTCTCCACGAATAAGCACAATACGATCTCTATTATTTTCATACTCACGGCGCAAAAAGGTTACTAAATCATTTAGACCTTTCAACTTCTTTTCAAAAAGAAAAATGTTTCCCTCTTTATCTACTGTTATACTAATATAATTTCTATTAACAGAAATTGGTTGTTGACTTGCAGGAAGATTTATTTTTATTGTCGGTTGATAAACAAAAGTAGTAGTTAACATAAAAAATATCAATAAAAGAAAAATAACATCGACCAATGGTGTTAGGTCAAATTTTAATTCTTCATCTTCATCGGTCTTCGCAAATTTCATTTTTCTTGCCCTTTCTCCGGTATCCCCTTAATATATTTGAATAATTGCCCTACCTTCTCCTCCAAGTTGATCACCATAAGTTTATTTCTGTTAATAAGAATATTATAAAATATGATGGCAGGAATTGCAACTAATAGACCGGCTGCGGTTGTTAATAATGCCCCTGCAATTCCACTGGCAAGATCGCCGGGGTTACCGCCGGCATTCCCTATAATATAAAATGATTGTATCATTCCCGCTACGGTTCCCAATAATCCTAATAGCGGAGAAATAGTAGCAATGGTGGACAATAAGAAAAGACGCCTTTTCATATAATAGGACTGCCTTATTCCCTCATCCTCAATGATCTGTCTCAATTCATGTTCTTCCACATATGGTGCTTGTTGTATTGCATTATAAAGTATTTTAGAAAGGGGTAAATTTATATTATTCTCAAGAAGAGTTAATAGATCTTCATAAGATTTATCTAATAATAATCCTTTAATTTTTATAAAAAGATCATCAATTCTCTTGGAAATTTTACCGTAATAAACATATCTTTCGATAATAATTGCAACAGCAATAATCGACAAGATGCCGATAGTGAGAACAATGATTCCACCAATGGACCAAATTTTAAATGATGTAAAGATATTATTCATACAACCTCCTTATTTTCTCTTTTAAACCTTCATAGTTTAAATTATAATAGTCAAATAGTTCCTGTATTGTTCCTGCGATAGGGAACAGATCCTCCCAACCCATGGGGATCACCGGAATATTTATTTTATGTTTGTTCAGCAATTCTAAAACAGCATCGGTAAAGCCGCCGACGATCGTGTTATCTTCAAATGTAACAATGAGCTTCTTATCTTTGGCAAGTTTTAAAATACTATGCTCATCAATGGGTTTAATCCAAACAGCATCAAAAACAGTTACGGGGATCTTATCCTTTTCTTCAATTTTCTCTGCTATCTTTTTAGAGAGTTCAAGCATTCTCCCTGAACTTAGAAAAAGATAACCGTTTGATGACTCTTTATCTATATTACCCTTACCCTCAGGCAATGGTTTGATCTTATCAAATTCTAACACTTCACCCGGTAGTGAGCCCCTTGGATATCTAACGGCAATCGGACCTGAATCTTCCTTGTAAGCGGTAATAATAGCACGCTGCAGATCTTCTTTTGTTGCCGGTGCAATTATTTTCATATTCGGTATCATTCTCAAATAACTAAGGTCGAAGATACCATGGTGGGTTTCCCCGTCATCACCAACTATGCCTGCCCTATCAAGAAAAAATCTTACCGGTAATTTCTGAATTCCTATATCATGAATAAGCATATCAAATGTTCTTTGTAAAAATGTGGAGTAAATAGCAACAAAGGGTTTAAGCCCTTTAACGCTCATTCCGGCAGAAAAAACAACTGCATGTTCTTCCTCGATCCCCACATCAAAATAATTTTTCGGATATTTTTCATAAACATTATGCAGACCGGTGCCATAACCCATTGCTGCTGAGATTGCAATAATTTTTTTATCTCTTTCTATTAAAGATGCCGTAAGATCTCCGAAGATCTTGGAACAACTAATATCTTTTTTTTCCACCTTAGGTTTTCCCGTTTCAATAATAAAGGGAGAAGTGCCATGAAATCTCATTGGGTCTTCAAAAGCGGGTTTATATCCCAACCCCTTTTTTGTAATCACATTTATTATTTTTGGTCCGGGAAGGTCCACAATATGTTTCATACTTTTTTCCATGATATTCATATTATGCCCGTCAAAAGGACCGAAATATCTTATTCCCAAACTTTCAAATAATTGTCCGGGAACAAGTGTTAATTTAATGATCTTTAATAACTTTATCAATCCTTTGAATATGGAGGATTCATCTTCATGCTTAGTAATAAAATTATCCAGTTTATAAATAAATCTATTATAATACGGGTTGGTAATGATCTTAGACAAATATCGTGCAATAGCACCTGTATTTTTAGAAATAGACATCTCATTTGTATTCAATATTATTGTCATTTTTTGCTTTAATTGCCCAATATTGTTTAATGCTTCAAGTGCAATTCCGCTGGTTAAAGCACCATCACCTATGATAGCCACAATATTTCCCTTTTCTCCTCTTTTTTCTTTAGCTACGGCAATGCCAAGCGCTGCTGACAAAGAAGTTGAGGAGTGTCCTGCGCCGAAAATATCAAATTGGGACTCTGAACGTTTTAAATAACCGCTCATTCCATTTAGCTGCCTTAATGTGTGGAATACATCAAATCTACCCGTTAATAATTTAAAAGGATATGCCTGATGTCCAACATCCCAAACAACTTCATCACGAGGAAGATTCAAAGCCCGAAGCAGTGCAATAGTCATTTCAACTGTTCCTAAATTGGGTGCTAAATGTCCGCCGTTAATTGATACGGTTTTAATTATCTTCCAACGAATTTCCCCCGCAAGTTTTTTTAATTTATCTTTTGGTATTTTTTTCACATCATCCGGATGCTTTATATTTTCAAGTATCATAAGTTCTCCTCAATGGAAAAAATATATTCAAATAAACTTTTTGTTTCATTCTCTTTAAGGTATTTTAACAGATCTTTACTTTCATTTAAATATTGATAGAATATCTTTTTAGCATCATTTCGTTTATAAATTGATAAAATTCCTTTATTCTCATCTTTTTCCGATTTCAAATCATTGTACATCTGAAAAGCAATGCCGAATTTCTCAACTGAATTAAAGATATTTTCATATAATTTTCTATCATTTTTAATAAGTACGGGTGTAAAAAAACTTATCTCGAAAAGCGAAAGGGTTTTTCTTTTAAATATATCAAGCATGTCTTCAAAACTTGGATGCACATTTTCCATATCCGACAATTGTCCGGATAAAAGCCCCTGCATACCTGCGCTTTTTCTGACAAGTTCAATAATATTTCTATTATAAAAAGAAAATAGAAATAATCCGTCTGTAAGTAAAAGGTCACTTGTTAGAATAGCAGAGTACTCTTCAAATTTTTTATGTAAAGATTCGCTTCCTCTTCGTAAATCATCATTATCAAAAGCAGGAAGATCATCCTGAATAAGCGAATAGGTGTGAATAAATTCAATGCCTATAAGCGCATTCTTTATTGATTTCTCAACGCCGCATTCCTTTGCCATTGCAAGCATGATTATCGGTCTTAATCTTTTACCACCATTAAATACAGAATATTCTATTTCTTCACGAAATTTACCTTTATAATTGTTGTCAATAAATGTCATCAACAAATTATCTACATAAATTTTATATTTATTATAGGTCTCTTTACTATTCAATGTCCATATCCTCCTCTGAAAAAGTTGCATCCATATTCTCTTTGATCACCTTTACCTTCCCTTGAAGATTTTTTATTTTATTCTGTGCGATCTTGCTTATCTCCGCACCTTGTGAAAATAATTCCACAGCATCTTCCAACGGAAGTTCCTCATTCTCCAAACCTTTTAATATTTCATTCAATTTGTTTAAAAGATCTTCCAAAGACATCTCATCATAATTTTCTTTCTTTTTTTCCATTTTTTACCTCCAAAGTTAGTTCACCCTTATGTAAAATTCCTCTTATCTCATCACCGCTTGATACTGCATCGTAACTCTTTATGGTTTTACCGTTCTTTAATAATATGGCATATCCTCTTTTTAAAATATTTAATGGTGAGAGAGATGATAATAATTTCAGCTTTTCCCCTATTAATTGATTGAACATATTAATTTTATTAGTTATATGAATGGACAATTTTTCCCAATGTTCAAGGGTTTGCACTTTATTCATGGTTATCTTTGAATTCATTTCCTTCTTAATGGATAGGAGCTCCTTTCTAAAACGATCTTCATAAAAATCAACCTTTTCGGGAGAATAGAGGTTCATTATTTTACTTTTTAATTGTGACAATTGTTCTATTTTCCTGCTCATATTGCCGTTTATTGAATGCTCCAAAGAATCAATGTCATAGTCCAATGTTTGTACGGTACCCTCTATTTTACCCATAAAGTTATTAAATCTATTCTTAAATTCCCTGAGTCCGCTTTGTTTTATAAATAAATTTTTATTCAATATTTGAAATTGTCTTAAAAGAGCCATGTTTATATGAGCAAAGATCTCACTATTATCCTGAGTTATCAATTCTCCTGCTGCCGTTGGGGTTGCTGCACGTATATCGCTAACAAAATCTGATATGGAAAAATCCCTTTCATGCCCTATAGCTGATATGACAGGTAATTCAGATCTATAAATTTCATCAGCCAATTTTTCATCATTGAAACACCATAGATCCTCAATAGAACCGCCACCGCGGGTTAGAATGATAGCATCAATTTTATTTAAATAATTTTCATTAAAGATCTTTATACCTCTAATAAGCGATTGCGGAGCAGCGTCGCCCTGTACCTGAGAAGGGTACAATATCACATTTATATCGGAATATCGCTTTCTTAATACAGATAAAAAATCCTTTATTGCCGCACCGGTTGGCGAAGTGATGATCCCTATATTTTTTATGACCTTGGGTAATTCTCTTTTATGTTCGGGATCGAAATATCCCTTTTTTGATAATTTTTCTTTTAATGCCTGAAATTTTTTGAACCATATCCCTTCACCTTCACTTTTTTCCAGATTCTCAATGACCATGCTTAATTTACCCGACTTATTATAAACATTTAATTTGCCGAAAACAATTAATTTATCTCCAACCTTGAGATTAACCTGAATTTTAAGGTTCCATTTAAAAATAGCACAACTCAATACCGATTCATTTTCATCTTTCAATGTAAAGTAGGTATGTCCTGTGGAAGATTTCATAACTTGTGAAACCTCACCTTCAACAAATATTTTACCGTAACTCTGAGTGAAGAACTGATTTAATTCCCCAACGAGTTCTGAAACTTTATAAATTTTTACATCCTCTCTATGCAGCATATTTACCTATTTTTTATTATTTTTAAATTCAATACTCTTTACTTTTTTCCCATTTTTATTATAAAATTTTACAGAATAATTACCTTTTTTCATACCGAATATATAAAAATAATCTTTTGCAAAATCAATATACAATGGAGAATTATCAAGGATCAATGGTGATAAAAAAGCAAAACCGGGATTCTTACGCGGAATTTCCATATAGGATCCATCATTAAAATCAATAACCACCTTATTAAAATTACCTTTTTCCAAGATATAATTAATATCAACCCCCTTAATCATTGGAACATGC
>CAYVPX010000027.1:7262-12379 GCA_964453935.1 uncultured bacterium
ATTACCTTTTTCCAAGATATAATTAATATCAACCCCCTTAATCATTGGAACATGCCCTTTAATATCAAGAGAATAAAATGCAAAAGGTAACCCACGTCTTAAATAATAAACACTATATTTCCCATCATTCAATCCGAAAACTTCTGCACCGGAGCTACTTTTAAGTGTATAAAAAGATTTTCCGTCAGCGCCGGATAAACGTAAAATATTTGCTCTTTCCATGAATTCCATTGTCATTATCTGTTGTAATTTTATATTATAAAGATAAAGTTTATTTATATCCTCGGACCGTGGAAAAATAACAGGGATCATCTCATATTTTTTTATTATATTATTAGGAGAGGAAATTCCTTTATCTTTTAACAAGGCTGCCACCCCAACGATCTTGTATTCCTTTTGATAATTATATTGGGCGTCTTTAATATGTTTAATAAATTTATCCAGAAAAATATTTGCATAATAACTGTTCTCATCACTTTTATTAACAAATTTCTTGCTTCCGGCATCTTCGTAATATTTTATCTTTGAGCTTGGCATTCTATCTTCGGGAAACAATAAAATATGTTTGGACGTAATATTTAAAAATATTTTTTGCGGCTCCATAGCGATCCACCCGTATTTTGGATGATACAGGGCAATTACCGAATGGTAAATATCAGATGATAGTCCTTTGAAAGCAGGGTTATTTTTTTTGTCATACAGATATGCAAAAAATAACTTGGCAGGTATTTTACTTTTTCTTAAAAGATAGACCATCAATTTAGAATAACCGAGACAATCGCCGCGTCTTTTTTGGAAAACCGATAGAGCTGTTTGTGTTTTATCATATGATAATTCATATTTAATATTCGTATTGATCCATAAATATATTTTGAATGCCCTCTGTAGCATTGTATCTTGAGGGGAAAAGATCTTAGAAAAATAATCGTTTAGTTCGGCGTA
Source organism: uncultured bacterium (assembly GCA_964453935.1). Taxonomy (GTDB): domain Bacteria; phylum AUK180; class AUK180; order AUK180; family AUK180; genus AUK180. Next base: position 8,205 of record CAYVPX010000027.1, read on the forward strand.
TATTTTTTTATTTTTAATGAAGGGTTCAAGCGATTTATCAATTTCAAAATTTAGAGCATTATCATCGTATTTTTTGAAATATGATGTAACCTCAATACCCATTTTCTCATTGTTTATATTATTAAAGATTACCTTATAGTTATACAGTTCTATATTTTTCGGTGTATAATAAAAACCATTTTCAATCATGTAAGAAGATCTTTCGTAGCCATTTCTGAGTTCAACAATTGAAAAGATATTACTTGGTAGGGAAAAAAGAATTATAGAGATTAACAAGCCTTTCCATATCAATATCTTCGACACGAGATCTTTCATTTATATTCACCTCATTAAGCTTTTTTATTATATCATTTTTTGTAAAATTTGTATAATCCATATTCAATGTTCTATTTATTGTTTTTCTCCTCTTTGAGAACAACATTTTTACAAAAGTGAAAAAATCCTTTGGAACATCATATTTAATATCATTATGGAAGTTAATAAAAGCGGAATCAACCTTGGGAGCAGGTGTAAACACAGTTGGGGGAACCTTTTTTAAAATCTTACCGGAAAAATGTAATTGAAAAAATACGGAAAGCGAACCATAGGTCTTATTACCCTCAGGAGAAAACAGCCGAGCTCCAAATTCATATTGCACAAGCATAAAATATTCATTAAAGATCGAATAATTATCTATGAGCTTTTCAAGTATCTTGGTTGAAAGATTATAGGGGATATTTGAAAAAAATGTGAATTTTTTGCCATTAAATTTTTTAAGTTCTGCATTTAAAAAATTCTCACAATGCAATGTTATTCTCGGATCATTCCCGAACTTTTTTTTCAATTTTTCACACCATCTTCTATCAATTTCAAAACCATCTATATGACGAGCACGCTCAAGAAGCACCTCTGTAAGATTACCATTCCCCATACCTACTTCCATAATATTTTTATCTTGAATATCACTTAATTTTACCAAACTTTTAATATAGTTATTGTCAAAAATGAAATTTTGTCCCAGGGATTTTTTCAGACCCATTTTATAAGTTCCAAACCCTTATCAAAAATAAATTCGAGTGAATGACAATTTGCCCCGTAGTTTTCAACCTTATCCCATGCAGTTCCATGATTTACAGAAACTCTTTTTATGGTAATGCCCAAACTTGCTTGGAATGATCTGTCAAAATAAAGTTTTTTAAATAACGGCAGCAATTGATCGTGATACATGGAAAGATAGACATCACATTTTTCATGAAAAAAAGTGTCGGGAACCAAAGGACCTGCTACATTCAACCCATTTTTTTGAGCAAATTCTATTGCCGGAACAATAATTTTTTTCTCTTCGTTTCCTATGATACCATTTTCTCCGGCATGGGGATTTAATCCGAGAACACCGACCTTGCCGTAAACCGAAAGTTTATCAATGGATTGAATAATATCGTCTGTTTTTAAATGTTCCGAAACATCTTTTATGGGAATATGTCTTGTTTGTAAGGCAAGTATCATTTCATCTGAAAAAAAAGTCATCAAGGCATGTTCACCGGATTCATAAAATTCCGTGGCACCTGTCAAATGATGCCCTGCAAGGTTCAATGCCTCTTTAGAATTGGGTGCAGTTACCACCAGATCAATATCACCGTTTAAAAACAACTCCCTTGATCTTTCTAATATACGATAAGTTACCTCACCGCTATCCTTTGTGATCCGTCCCGGTTTGATCTTTTCCTTATTTCTTAAACCTATATCGAAAACATTTAATAAACCGGGGAAATATTCTTTTGTGTTCGTTACCTTTTGAAATTTGATTTTTTCAATTTTTCTTGAATACCTTTTATAAATTGATTGGTAGTATTTTAGAACATCTAAACTTCCTATTATGAATATTCTTTTTTGCCTGAAAAGTTCCTTTCTCTTTAAGAACAATTTCAAAATGATCTGACTCCCTATACCATTTATATCACCTGCTGTCAACCCGATATTCATCACATTTTTTTTATCAAAAATAGTCATCAATTTTCTCTTTATATTATCAATATGAGTGGCGTTCCAATAGATCTTTCCGCACTTTGGACACTTCATGAACTCATCATAATTGTTATAGACAAAAGGCGGAACATTGTCCTTTACCATTTTCTTTTCTATGGATTCCAATGGAACATTACAAATAGAACATCTTTTTAAAAAATCTTCTGTGATCTCGATCTTTTTTAATCGGTACAGATATGAAAGCTGAGTTTCAAGATGATCAAAAGGAAGGTAAACGGATTCAATTTTATCTTTTGTCTTTTCATAGAACCTATTGTTTTTTGTAAAAAAAATGACACCCGACACCTGAAAATAATTTTCTATTTCTTTTTCATCAACAAGACGGGCATCATATCCCAGCATTCTCAGCCATTTTGCCAATTTGCCGAGATTAATATCAAGAATTATTACCATTATTGATTATCTCCTCAGCAAGTTTAATGGTCTCTGGGGATATCTTATCGCCGCCCAGCATCCTTGCTATTTCTTTGATACGCTCTTTTTTATTGAGAACAAGTATCTTAGAATATATTGTTCCATCTTCTTCATATTTTTCAACCTTAAAATGTTTATCTGCAAATTTAGTGATCTGGTGAAGATGCGTAATTGCAATTACTTGTTTTGACCTTGAAATATTTCTGATCTTTTCACCTACAAATACTGCGGTTTCGCCACCGATTCCTGCATCTATCTCATCGAATATCAATGTTTCAACTGCATCATTCTTAGCAAAAAGTTCCTTTAAAACCAGCATGATCCTGGATAGCTCACCGCCGGAGGCGATCATATTCAATGCAAACATCCCTCTATTGGTAGTGTCAATCAAGAATTCTATATCATCAATCCCATGTGATGAAAGATGTTCGTCATTATTTTTGTCATACTCCTTTATATTAACACCGAATTTTACTCCCTCCATTGCTACCTTGGAGAGCTCTTTCTCAACATGAATTTGGAAATTTTTTGCCCCTTTTTTTCTTGCTGCTCTAAGTTTCAATGCTTTTTCAATAAGTTTTTTCCTTTTTGCGGAAAGCTCTTCTTTTAATTTTTTGATCTCCAATTGAGATAGGTCAAATAATGAAAATTTTTCCTTTAATTCTTCTTTATATTTTAAAACATCTTTTAGGGTTTCGCCATATTTAAAAAGTTTTTCTATTTGTGATAAACGCATTTGTATATTGTCAATATCAAGGTCGGAAACATCATCCTTATTGAGCTTTTCCAAAGAGCGGACAAGATCAAATGAATTTTCTTCAAATGCCCTAATCTCCTCTGCAAATGGTTTAAAAGAAGAATCTACATCTGATAATGCTTCAATTTTGTTTAAAAGCTCTTTTAATTGCGTAATGATAGCACTGTCACTCTCATATAAAATATTGATGGATGAAGCAACATTTTCTTTTATTTTATAAAAATCCTTTGCAAGGTTAAGTTTATTCCTTAATTCCTCATCCTCACCGGGCTGCGGATTCACCTTTTTTATTTCATTATATTGATACTTAATAAAGTCATATTCCTTTTGAATATTTTCCTTTTCGGATATTATATGCTCCAATTGTGACCGCAATTTTAAATAATTATTATAATCCTCTCCATAAGCTTCAAGTAATTCATCGATACCAATAAAATGATCATAGAGTTTTATCTGATTAATAGGATTTAAAAGTGACTGATTGGCGTGCTGACTATGAATATCCATTATTCCGTCTGCAATTTCCATATAGGTCTCTTTTTTTACCATTATATCGTTAACTAAAAATTTAAATCGGCCGCTATTGCCCGAACTCACTCGAAGGAATAGAGAATCTCCTTCGAAACCGTATTTTCTTAATATTTTTTTTCTATCTTCATTTTTTGATAAAGTAAAAACAGCTTGTATATCAATATTATCTTTTTGCAGCAGTTCTTTTTTTATCTTAAGATCACCGGATAATATTTTCATTGCATTTATTAGAACAGTTTTACCAACACCTGTTTCCCCTGTGAAAACATTTAATTGAGGAGAAAATTCAAGATCAACATTTTTTATCAATAAAAAATTATTAATCCGCAAATAGTTCAACATCCTTTATTTTCTCCAATTTATATGTGTAAATTATACCATTTTTTCGTATTTTCTTCAAATACTTTCTGGGAACTTGAGTTTACTTTTTTACTCCTCTCAAAAGATC
>CAYVPX010000028.1:0-12096 GCA_964453935.1 uncultured bacterium
TTTTCTACCTTCCAAAGTTAACAATTCCTTTTTTAAATCACTTCCCAATGAAAATAAAAAATGATCAGTTTTCCCTATAACATGATGACACGGAATAATGAGGGGGATGGGGTTGATTTTCATTAAGTAACCTATGAATCTTGCACCGTTTCTTATCCCGCAAATTTCAGATAATTCTCCATAATAGAATATTTTATCCCAATGATCTGTCATGTATTTATAAACTTTTTGATAATTTTTAGGGAAATTTGAAATATTGATCTTAGGAAAGTCAAATAATCTTCCTATCTTGAAGTATTTTTTAAAAAGATTATCATAAATATTTATTGTTTTAAACCCTTTGATAATATTATTAGCAGTTTTTTGATCTTTTACAAATGTTGTTTTGATAATCTCCTGATTTTCGTTTAAATAATACAAAAAGATCCATTTTTTAAATGGAACAGAACCAATTATTTCAACTTTTTCTAATTTTAAGTATTTGGAATCCAATGGGTTCATCCTTATTTGGTATGATTTTAATATACTTTCCATTAAAATATTTTTTTAAGGCAAATGGAATATCATCAATGATCTCAAGCTCTTTCTCATTTTTTACAAAGTTATAAATGGGTTCGATCTCATCTTCCAGATAGCTGCAAACAGCATAAACAAGCTCACCGCCTGATCTCAACAATTTAATTCCATTTTTCATAAGTTGTAATTGAGTCGATCTTAAATTTTCAAGTTTTCCATGTGTGAATTTATATTTGACATCGGGTTTATTTGCCACAACACCTATATTTGTACAAGGTGCATCGATTAAAATTTTATCATACTTTATTTCACTTTGCAATTTTATTCCATCATAATTTAAAACATTGGCTTGCATTCCCCATTTTTCAACATTATTTTTTAACATTTTAAATCGGGAAGATTTCAATTCATTCATGGTAATATTAACCTTCCCTTTCAAAATATTATAGATCATAAATGATTTATTTCCCGGGGCTCCGCAAAGGTCCAATACTGTATCCTTGGGTTTTGCTTTCAAAACTAAGACAGGATAGTAAGACGTTTTGTCAAAAATGGCAGCTTTACCTTCATTTTGCAATGTTAATATTTTACTATATTCATTTAATTTGTATATATCGGGAAAAATTTCTTTATATCTTTTTGTATCAAAATCAGTAATCCCGTTTAGCATGAAAACCGGCTTAACCTCTTCAAATGATAGTTTAAATATCTCGGTTGCCATTTTTTTGGATAGTTGATTTGATATTTTAACGGTAAGATCAAGAGGATATGAGAATAGTGTTGAAATATGTTTGACACGTGATTTAGGAAAAGTTACATTTTCCAAATTACCTTTGGTTTGTCTTAAAATTTCTCTCAACATCCAATTAAGAAATCCCCTTTCTTTTTTGGCTTTTATCAAGCGTACCCATTCATTGGTAATATGCTCTGGCTTATTTTGAAAAATAATTTCATAAAGAGCAGGAAGACCGGCAGCTCGAGCTTTTTTTGATATTTTCTGTTGCTTTTTCAGCGGTATATTTAAAATATATTCAAGCAAAATATAATTCCTTATTATTTGGGTTAATTCATTGAAGATCTTTCCATGATATTCATTAGGTATTCTTGTCAATAATTCATTTCTATTGTCAGTAAAATTATCTTTATAAGGATTAAATTTTCCAAGGAATTCGAAAATGACTTTTCTTTCATCCATTATGAACACTCACAAAGAAATGGCGGTTGCGGGGACCATCAAATTCACAAAAAAAGATCTTCTGCCATGTACCTAAAACAGGCTCTCCATGATCAATTAACACTATTTCCGAAATGCCGACTAAACTCGATTTAATATGACTATCCGCATTACCTTCCATATGGAAATATCCTGCATTTGGCGGTGCAAGTTTTTCTAATCCGTTTATAATATCTTTCTGAACATCAGGATCGGCACCTTCATTTATGGTAATAGCAGCTGTTGTATGAGGGCAGTAAATTATCGCATAACCGGATATTATCTTTGAATTATGGATCGCATCTGCAACCATATTAGTTATATTTATCATCTCATTTCTTTTTGATGTCCCTAATGACAATTTTTTAATCATATAACCTCCTATTGAGTTCTTTTTCATATTGTTTAATATTCTGCATCTCGTTATGCGTAAATATTCGGGATACAAGAACATATAAAGAGTTATTGTAATAAAACGGATCTTTATATTTCTCATTTAAATTTTTATAGTCCAATGTTCCCGGAATGGGCGAAAACCATGCTAATTTAATTGTGGCATTTAATTTATTTATTATTTCCATTTCTTCATAGATCTCTCTTTTGCTTTGATACGGTAGTCCGGTAAGAAGATATATCCAAATATTTCTTGACTTAAAGCCCTGTTTTATTAGTAGAGAAATACTTCTTTCAATGGGGTATTCTTTTTGCTGTTTTTGTCTGACACTCTTCGTATCGTGTCCAATTGCAATAGTTTGAAAATTGGTTTTTTTAAATAATTCAGCTATCCTTTTGGTTAAAAATTGTGGATGAATAGCATTTGGAAGATGAAATGCAACACGTCCATTTTCCGGTAATGTAGCCCATTGATTTAATAAAGGAATAATATGTTCATTAGCATTAACCAATATGGCATCATCATAAAAAGCAATATCTTTAAAACCCAAAGAAACCAAATGCTGCAATTCAGCTATAATATCATCAATCGGCCTTTGGTAAAAGAAAGGATATATCTTATTAGATGCGCAATAGGTGCAATGATATGGACAACCCCAGGATGTTTGTATGCTTGCTGTAACCTTTTTCTCATATAATTCCCAAAGAGGGAGTGGATAATCTTCTCTTTTTACGGGCTTAAAACGTAATTTTTTATTAAAATATCCTTCAAAATAATTATATAGATCCTGCAGATCAGAAGTTGTAAAAATTTTAGAAAAATAATTACTATTAGCATATTGACTTGAGTCAAGTATGGCTCCATTTCCACCTAAAATAATTGGAACATTTGGAAATTTCTCTTTTAATATTTTTGCAGTTTGAAGAACTCCTTTATACCAATATGTAATATGTGAAGTCAGAAATATCATATCTATATTTTGAATACTATCTAATTTCTCTTTGAATCTTTCCAATGGCAAACCATATCTTTTTAATTTATAAACTTTACTTCCTATTATTAACGATTCAATCTTTTCTGTATTATATTTACCGGTATTTCCCCATTTATTCCTTATCTTTTTTTCAGGCGCATTAAATCTATCTAATAGATCAATGAACTCTAATTGATACCCATTTTTTTTAAATATCGATGCAATGTACAAAAGACCAATTGGTTTATTCCAAAAATCATATGCGGCAATATCAATGATATACGGGTTTACAAGTAAAAGCTTATTTACCACTTATTTTAAAATAAATGGCGTAAATCACAAACGGTATTGCTAAAATAACAAAACTAAGCGGTGCAGTGTGAAAAATGGTAAAGGAAAACAGCTTACAAATAATTGCCAATAATACCAATAATCCTGAGACGATCAAAGAGATCCATTCTAATAATTTCATAGTACCTCCATTTAACTTATGTTATATTATATTAAAAAATGATTCAAATGTCAAGGTTCACACGGTAATTAAAAATTTAGAGTAGGAAAAAGTACACAGTACTGGTTATTGGCAAAATGAAAGTACGCACCTAAAAATTTGATAAAATTATAACTTTCCTTCGTATATACTAAGAAAAGCCCAAAGTAAGTTCTTTGCAAAGAATTGTATTAAAAAAGGTACCCCTTGATATTTTGAAACCGTCAAACCACCATACTTGTACCAAAAAAAGTTGTTGAAAAAAAGCGGAATAAATATTATAATAAACCAAATGAAAAGCAAAAAACAAAAGGTCCTTATTCACATCTGCTGTGAACCGGATGCAATTTATTCTGTTCCGTCAATGAGAAGCGAATATGAGATTACAGGTTTCTTTTTCAATCCGAATATTCAACCGAAAGATGAGTATGATAGGAGATTGAGAGAGGTCAAAAGGATGAGTAAACTTCAGAAATGGCAACTCATTATCGGGGATTATAATGTAAGAACATGGTTCAGAAAGATAAAAGGACACAAATGGGACGGTGAATATTCAGAACGCTGTCGAGCATGTATAAAACATTCATTGACCAATACTGCAATGCTTGCGAAAGCAAAGGGGTTTGACCTTTTTGCAACAACATTGACTAATTCGCCACGGAAAAAAATTGAAATGCTTGATGAAATAGGTGAAGAAGTTGAGAAAGAAATAGGGATAAAGTATCTTCATACGAATTTTAAAAAGAAGGACGGTTATTTGAAAAGCATAAAGATGACAAAGCAATTAGGCGTATACCGCCAGAATTACTGCGGTTGCATATATAGTAAATTAGAGAGAGAAAACTCCATAGGAGGTAAATATGGACGAGAAATTATTAAAGCTTCTAAGTGAGATTAATTATCCCGATATGGAAAGGGATATTGTTGATTTTAAGATGGTGAAGGTTGCAGAATTTACAGGAAATGATGAGATCCTCGTAGTTTTAAAGAATATAACTAATGAAGAAAAATTCAATATTTTAAAGAAGAATATTGAAAAAAAATTGGGAGACAAATATCCCGGAAAGAAAATTACCGTTGAATTAGTTAAAAAAGAGGTAAAAAATGTTGAAGTGGGTGCTCAGATTGGTGAGAAGAAAAAAAGTTTATCACATATAAAACACGTTATTGCAGTAGGTTCCGGTAAAGGTGGTGTTGGAAAATCCACCGTTGCTGTAAATTTAGCTATTGCAATGTCAAAGAAAGGGTATAAGGTAGGTCTTTTAGATGCAGATATTTGGGGACCATCTGTTCCAACAATGCTTGGTACAGAGGATTCACATCCTTATGTAAACGAAAAGAAAAAGGTATTACCCATTGAAAATTATGGGATTTTCATGATGTCTATTGGGTATTTTATTGAGAAAAATTTACCCCTGATCTGGAGAGGACCATTGGTAACAGGTGCATTGAAGCAATTAATGAATGATGTTGAATGGCCTGCATTGGATTACCTTTTTATTGATATGCCTCCCGGAACGGGTGATATACAATTGACACTATCAAGTGATGCTAAAATAGATGGTGTAGTTATTGTCTCTACTCCTCAAAAAGTTGCGTATATCGACGCAATAAAGGGGATTGTGATGTTCCAAAAACTTGAAATTCCAATAATAGGTATCGTTGAGAATATGAGTTATTTCCAATGTCCTGATACAGGCAAGAAGCACTATATATTTGGCAAAGGCGGTGGTGAATATGTTTCGTCAAATTATAATATCGACTTGATAAGTGAAGTTCCAATAGACCCGAAGGTTACCATTCAGGGTGATGAAGGGGTTCCTATTGTTGAGGGATTACCAGATTCACCCGTTACAAAAGCGTATATGAAAGCATGTGATAAAATAGTAAATTTTAAGTATAATAAAAAATAATGGATAAAAGGTATTTTATCCAATCCAAATTATCAAGTGATGTAGCTGCTTCTTTAAAGATGGCAGATAAATATATTAGAGCATTAAGGCAGGAATTAAAGGATAATGTTACAAATCACTATTCGGAAATAATAAAAAGTTACGTTATTATATGAAAAAATATAAACATTTTGGCCTTGACCTAAATGAGATCACATTCTTCCTATCCCCGGGTGACCTTGCTTTTACAGAAGAAAAAATATTTTATAACCTTGGTATTGAATACAAAACTGAAAATTTTGATAAAGTATTTGAAATATTAGTGGACAGATTTAAAAACAAACCACATATTTTCAAAGATTTTATTTCTTTTCATCTTAGGGAGATAAGCAAAAATAATAGGTATGAGCGTTTTAAAAAATTAATTGATTTTTTGCTGAATTCAGTTGAGGGATTATCAAATTCCGAGCCGTCTTTGTCACAGTTATTTAAAATGATATTGAAGACCGACAATGCAGGCGTGCGTTTTGGAACAGCAGATAATGTTGTTAATACACAAAATGTTGAAGAGGGTTTAGAAGCTCTGATAAAGAAAATGGGCAAGCATGGATTTCAAGAAAGATCCCCTCAGAAAATAATGGTCAAAGAGGTTAATGAAGCGTTTAATAATAAAGAAAATCTTCTCATTGAAGCCCCAACGGGTACGGGAAAATCCCTTGGTTATCTTATACCCGCTGTTTTCCACTCATTTCATAGCAAACAACCCATTTTTATTAGTTCCTATACCAAATCTCTGCAGATACAATTATACAAAAAGGAAGTAAAGTATTTAAAAAATATATTTGATGATTTTAAAACAACAGTGTTTTTCGGTAGGGAGAATTACCCCTGTTTATATAAATTAAACCATTTATTTATTGAAGCTCAAGGATTGGTTCTTGACGAGAATTATTTTATTTATTTCGGGATCATTACACAATTAATTGATTCTTTTTTAAATGATACGATACCGAGTTTTATTATACCTAAAACATTTGCAAATGAAGATGATTTTTTACAAATATTTGGTGAAATTTCAGCAAAAAAAGATGATTGCCCCGGCAAAAGATGTCCCTTTTATAATCAATGCCCTTATTTTTCAGCAATAAAAAATATAAAAAGTTCAAATATAGTGATATTAAATCATTGGAATCTCATAACCTACCTTGCTGAACAGAACTATGAAAATCTAAAGGTTATTATTGATGAAGCGGATAAGTTTGAATCTGCTGCAACATCATGTTTTACGGAGGAGATCTCCAATTATTATATATTCCGTATATTAAAGAAGATAAGCTCGTCCAAAAGAACATTGTTCAAAACACTTGAAAACCTTTTGTGGGAAACAAGAGGTATAAAACAGGAACCGAAGTCTCAGTTCATAAAAAAAATAAAAACCCATCTCAATGCGTTAAGAAGAAAAATGATGGGTTTCAGTAAAAATTTAAAAGGTGATATTGAGGTAAATATCTATGAAGGTCAAGATCATGAAAAATATGGATTGCTCCTTGCATTTTTAAATAAATTAAAACTGGATATTTATTATCTTTTAACTGAAATGGTGGATTTTACAGAGGAGTGGAAGGAAGTATTGAAAGAAGAGTTCTTTCTGAATGCCCGTTTTGTTTCTGTCATAGATAGTTTAAATGGTATTTATGATACCTTAATAAAGGCACTTGCAGATGAGAATTTTATTGAAGGCACCGAATGGCTTGCTATTTTTTCAGATGATAAAAATTCCGGCTGGAAATTATCTTTGACGCCTGTTCTTGTAAAGGAAATATTAAGGAAACATTTTTATCCCAATTTTGAAACAATGATCTTTACGTCGGCGACTATTTATGTAAATAATTCACCCGATTACTTCTTAGAACTTCTTGGTATTGATGAATTCAAATTGAAGCGTTTGCAGGGAGTTTTTAATCTTGAAGATCAGATGAAGGTATATGTTATCAGTGATATTCCTACATATAATTACCAGAATAATAATGAATTTAAAAAGGAATCCTCAAAAATATTGAATAAAATGGTTGATCATTTTAAAGGCAGAACCCTTGTATTATTCAGCAGTTATAGCGATATGTACTACACCTATGCTCATTTAAGAGAAAACACAAAAAATGTAGAGGTTCTCATGCAGCGTTCAGGCATGTGGTCGCGTGAATATGTGAATGAAAAATTCAAATGGGGAAAAAATTCTGTTCTATTAGGGGTTAAAGCATATTGGTATGGTGTTGATTTTCCGGGAGATATATTGCAGTATTTAATAATTTATAAAATGCCGTATTTACCACCTTATGATATATTAGTAAAAAAACGAATGAAATACATTGATGATTATCTAATAAAGGATGCAAAACTTTCTTTTAAACAGGCGGTTGGACGTCTCATACGAAGAGAGGATGATACGGGAGCCGTCATTATCCTTGATAAAAGGATAATGTCAAATCATCATAAGAATGTTTTTTTAACCGAACTTTCAGACAATGTTGAGATAAAATTTGTTGATTCCGAAGATATTATACCTTTATTGGATAAATTCTTGCCATGAGGGGATTAGATATTTTTCTATTCTAAGAATAAGATATTTTTAAAGGATATTGCATATTTCCCCCATTTTTATTTTCGCAGAAAATATTGGACACCATCAAAATTTGGGAAATAATAAAATAAATAGTAAAATAAAACATGAGGATAATATTTCAATTTTCAAAACTCAAAGGAGTATTTTATTTCCCAATAGATTATAATCAGATATTACAGGGTTTCATTTATAATAGTCTTTCAAAGCATAAGGCTGATTTTTTGCATAATACGGGTTTTAAATCTGGAAGTAGAACATTTCGTCTTTTTGCATTTTCCCGCTTACTTGGGAAATATAGATTGGATAAAAGGGAAAAGAAACTTATTTTTTATGATAATATTTCATTCATATTCTCCACGCCGGTAAATTATATCATTGAGGATCTTGCGTCAAATCTTATGAAAAATATAGATGTCAGATTAGGCAGTAACGAGTGTGCACTTACCTCTATTACCGTTGAAAAACCGCCAAAATTTGATAAGGAAAATATTATAAAAATGATTTCACCAATAGTTGTTTACAGTACTCTTCAAAAACAAGACGGTTCAAAAAAAGTTTATTATTATAATCCGCGAGAAAGAGACTTTTCTAATCTTATTTCAGAAAATTTAAGGAAAAAATATTTTGCTTTCACTGGAAAAGACCCCAATAAAATGAAAATAGAGATAAAACCATATAAGGTTAATAAAAGAAATCTTGAAATAATTAAATTTAAAAATTTTATAATGAATGGCTGGATGGGGCTTTATAAAATTTCAGGAAGTAAAACATTGATGAAACTAGCTTACGATACAGGCCTGGGTTCCAAAAACTCTCAAGGTTTTGGTGTGTTTGAATTGGTAAATAAAAATGATAGTTAATTAGGAAATTAGTTAATTTCTTAATGACTAAATAAAGGAGGAAGTAATGAAAGATGAGGAAGATACGAAAAAAAGGATGATTAATTTATTTCAAGCATTGTCTTCGGAAACCAGATTATCTATAATTTATCTATTGGAAAAGAAAAATTATTATACAAAAGAGCTTTCACAAATATTGAAAATAACTGCCGCCGCAGTATCAGATCATCTGCGAATTTTAAAGAATTTAGGAATAGTGTGGTTCAAGGTTAGTCAGAACAAAAAAATATATTATTTAAAACGAAAAGATATTTTAGAACTAATTAACAAAGCAGAAGTGTTGTTGAAAAGAAAGGTTTAGTTAATTAGGAAATTAGTTAATTACTTAACAAGGAGGTATTGATGAGTGAAAATCAGTTAAAGGATTTGTTAAGAAAGATTATATATGGAGATAGTAAAGAGTTAAAAGAAGCAAAATCACTATTTGAAAATTTATGGAAGGGTGATGAAATGAAAGAAAAAGTTACACATACACTTTTGAATGAAATAAAACATTTTGATTCTATTAAGAATATACAAAATAAAATATCATTTATTAAAACTTTGAAATTAATATGTTTAAGATACGGTTTTGAAAAATATAAGTTCCTTTCCGATTTTTTGTTAAAGGCTATACAAAATGATAATGGGAATTTAAGGTATGCGGTCGTTAAAGATTTTAAATATCTGGTCCCTGATTATTTTATAATGAAAAATAAAAATGAGTACTATGAAGAATTAAAATTAGTTTATTTCAAAAGTGTTGATATTGTTAATGATTTATTAGTAAAATATAATAAACCTGAATATTTAAAATTCGATTATGTTAATGATCTACCTCCTTCAATTTATAAAAGTCTTGAACAAGTACTAAATGTAATGTTAAGAAGAAAAAAGGTTGAAGATATGTATAAAAAATATTTATCCAATAAGAAAAGTGAAACATTTCTCTCCAATTATAATTTAAAAGGACAAAAAGATAAATGGGAATTATATTATGATGCAATGGATTTATTAAATGAGCATGCCTATAAAGCTGCTGTTATTTTACTTAAAAGGGCTATTGAAATAGATCCGGAATTTGTTGCGGCTTATGTTGGCTTGGTAGCTTCATATGAAGATATGAAGAATAAGAGGCAAATGAATAAATTTATTGACATTGGTTTTCAATTAACAAAATTAAAATTTCCAAAATGGCCTAAACGACTTCTATGGGGTGAAACTGACAATAGACAATATTTCAGGGCAATTTTTTATAAAGCAAACCAACTTCATATTAGAAAGGATTATAAAGAAGCGGAAAAATTGTATAAATTACTTCTTCAATTTGAGCCTAATGATAATATTGGAGCAAGATATTCCCTTGCCGGACTTTATGAGGGATTAACACCGGAAGAAGTTGATGGACTTTTTAAAAAAAGCAATGAAGAACAGAATTGGCAACCACTTGAAAACTTGCTGCAGAGACAGAATAAAATACATAATTTTTTTCAATATCCTCATGAAGATGATAATGAACTTGATGAAGATTAAAAAACAAACAAATACCCAAAAAACAGAAGTTCAAAACACTTATGCCGGCATGTTGCAATTGCAATATTGATGGTTATTATAAAAATGAAAAAAACTTGATTAAAATTGGATTTGGAGTATAATAAAATTATGGAAGAGAAGCAGTATGGGAAAAATTTTGTATTTATTGGAGCGGTAAATGATTGAGGGAATAAAAGAGATTGGGGACCTTGTAAAAAAAGAAGAAGATTTTTTAAAAAGTATAGTTAATGTAAATGATAATATTAGCTATATTGTTAAGGTTAATTTTGATATACAGAATAATAGTGTTGAATTTATAAAAGAAGAAGTTGATAAAGAAAGATTGAAAAAATATTTATGGATTGGTAATGCCTCTGGAAATTCAAAACAGATATATTTAACTACTAATAATCTAAATAACATCTTGTCTAAAACTATTTATGATATAAAAAAATATATAGAGGATGACTTAAATAATTCTAATGACTTTTTAGATTTTAAGGATTTAATAACTAAAAAATTACTTAAGCCATTTTTTAAGAAATTTCTTTATAAAAATAAAAAAAATAAAGACCAAATACTTTATTATTTAAATTGGGAAAAGATAAAAGAGTTTAAATCTAAATTGATTGAATATAATAATTTTCAGAAATCAGATAAAAATAAAATTAAACCTGAAGAGTTTATTGTTTTGAAAGATAAGAAGCCAAATACAGAAAAATATAGTAGTAGTATAAAGAAATTGTATAGTTTAGATGAAAGAAATGAATATAAAAAAGAAAAACGATATTTATATGTAATTACAATTGATGGTAAAACTATATTTGAAATTAAAGAAGCAAATACACAATACTTAAAACTATTAGAATATGAAAGATTAGAAAAAATGTTTGATGAAAATAATAAAGATAATAGGGAATATTTGAAAATATCAACCTGTTCTATATGTGGTAAGCAAAATATATTATGTACAAGCAAGGAATATGCATTTAAGTTTTACATTCAGGATAAGCCGGGATTTTCTTCTAATATGGATAAGAAATTTACTAAAAATTTCTCAATTTGTGAAGATTGTTATAGAAAGTCATTTTCCGGCAAAAGTTTTATTATAAATTATTTAAGATCAAACATTGGGGAAAATAGTTTTTACATAATTCCCCATTTCTTGTTTAAGCCACTTGATATTGACATAAAAGAAATTAGTGAAGAAATAAAAGATATTTATAATCCGGCAGCGAATTTTGAATCAATAAATGATTTTAACATGAGACTAACAGAACATATTCGGTTTAGTGAGATAAAAAATTATATGATTTTAAACTATTTATTTTATAAGCAAAGATATGATAATAAATAATGATTGGAATTGGTTTAATGTTGATGAAAAAGAAATAAAAAATATTTATGATATTAGAGTTTATTCAATTGACGGGAAATTCCAAATTGAAGGATTTCAAGTGAAGGTGGACTAATGGAAGATGTAGTAAAATGGATAATAATTATCGTTCTTCTAATTAGTGCTATAGTCGGCGGATTCTTTTTATTCACATATATTGCTGGTGCTACTGGCGCAGGTCAGGCATC
>CAYVPX010000029.1:0-2518 GCA_964453935.1 uncultured bacterium
TTTTAAAAATGATACTCAATAACCAAGATGTATCAAAAACTGAGAAAATGCCCATGTGCCAGGATACAGGTGTTGCAGTTTTTTTTGTTGAATTGGGTCAAGATGTTCATATTATAAACGGAAATTATGAAGAAGCAATAAATGAAGGTGTTCGTCAAGGGTATAAAGAGGGCTATCTTAGAAAATCAATGGTTGGTGACCCTGTTATAAATCGTGTGAATACCAAAGATAATACACCTGCGGTGATCCACACAAGAATAGTTCCCGGGGATAAGATAAAGATCATTTCAGCCCCGAAAGGTGGCGGTTCTGAGAATATGAGTGAAGTAAAAATGATGAAAGCCGCCGATGGTATTGAAGGTGTCATGGATTTTGTTGTAGATAAGGTAAAACGTTCTGGTGGTAATCCATGTCCACCCATAGTTGTTGGTGTAGGTATTGGTGGTGATTTTGAAATGTCTGCTATACTTGCTAAAAAGTCATTATTGAGAAAAATAGGTGAAAGAAATAAAGATCCTCAATATGCAAAGGTTGAGGAAGAATTATTAAAAAGGATCAATGAACTTGGTATCGGTCCAATGGGCCTTGGCGGAAAAACCACAGCATTGGATGTATTCATTGAATATATGCCATGTCATATTGCTTCGATGCCGGTAGCGGTTAATTTGAATTGTCATGTTGCGCGACATAAAGAAACTGTAATATAATGGACAATGGACAATTGACAATGGACAATTACCAGAGGAAGTTGAATATAATGGACAATGGACAATTGACAATGGACAATTACCAGAGGAAGTTGAATATAATGGACAATGGACAATTGAAAAATGAAAGATAATATCGTTTATGAAAAAGCATTTAATTTTGCAATTAATATTATTGAAATATATAAATATTTAACCAGTAACAAAGAACTTACATTATCTAATCAATTATTAAAATCAGGTACAAGTATTGGGGCAAATATAAAAGAAGCAATTCAGGCGCAAAGTAAAAAGGATTTTTTATCAAAAATGAATATTGCTTTGAAAGAAGCTTCTGAAACAGAATATTGGTTGGAGCTTCTAATAAAAACAAAATTTTTAAATGAGAAAGATCATTTAAATCTATTAAATAAATGTGCAGAAATAAATAAATTACTTAGTACAATAGTTAAATCAACAAAAATTAACATTGAGGATAAAGTAAAATGATGAAAAAGAATAAAGTATTCTTAATAATTGTCAATTGTCAATTATCAATTGTCAATTGGAAAACGGAGGTAAGATGGCTGAATATAGATTAAAAACACCTTTAACAGATGAAGATCTTGAGAAATTGCATATTGGGGATACTATATATTTAAATGGTATCATTTATACTGCAAGAGATGCTGCCCATAAACGCTTGGTTGATCTAATAGAAGCTGGTAAGGAACTACCATTTGATATAAAAGGCTCGGTGATCTATTATGTTGGTCCGGCTCCTGCAAAGCCGGGTAAACCAATCGGATCGGCTGGTCCTACAACAAGTTATAGAATGGATCCATACGCACCAATTTTAATGGATAATGGTTTAAAGGGGATGATAGGAAAAGGACCAAGATCAAAAGAGGTAATTGAATCAATGCAAAAGAACAAAGCGGTATATTTTGCCGCTGTTGGCGGTGCTGCTGCTCTTATTGCTAAGAGTATAACTTCTGCCGAGGTCATTGCTTATGAAGATCTTGGAGCTGAGGCAATTAGAAAATTAGAGGTTAAGGATTTCCCTTGCATCGTAGCAAATGATATATATGGAAATGATCTATACAAAAAAGGTGTAGAGGATTTCCTAAAGAATAAATAGGATTTTTTATGAATGTAAAAATGGTATCTGGTAATGAGGCAGCTGCATTAGGTGCTTTAAGGGCAGGATGTAGATTCTATGCTGGTTACCCTATTACTCCTTCCACAGAAATAATGGAAAATATGTCAAGGGATTTACCCAAGGTATGTGGCAAATTCATTCAAATGGAAGATGAAATAGCAAGTATGGCTGCCATAATCGGTGCTTCACTCACGGGAGAAAAATCAATGACGGCTACAAGCGGTCCCGGTTTTTCATTGATGCAGGAAAATATTGGATTAGCTGCAATGGGTGAAGTTCCATGTGTTATTGTTGATGTCCAAAGGGGAGGTCCTTCGACAGGGTTGCCAACACGTGTAGCACAAGCGGATGTTATGCAGGCACGATGGGGTACACATGGAGATCATGAAATAATTGCTCTTTACCCATCTTCCATTCAGGAAACATATGAATTGATTATAGATGCTTTTAATTTCTCTGAAACATATAGAACCCCTGTGGTTTTTTTAATGGACGAAGTATTGGCTCATGTAAGAGAAAAGTTGGTTATCCCTGAAAATGTTACAATTGTTGAAAGACCACAACCAAATGTTGACCCGAAGGATTATAAACCCTTTGACACCAGATTTGGGGATGTTCCACCGCTTGCAAATTTTGGTAGCGGTTATAAATATCATATTACGGGACTTGT
>CAYVPX010000029.1:2618-7087 GCA_964453935.1 uncultured bacterium
ATTTGGCCCTTCCCGGGTAAAGTAATAAATGAAATAAGTAAGAAAATGAAAAGAGCTTATTTGGTGGAAATGAATCTTGGTCAATTATATTCCGAGACAAGAGTTGCTGTTAATAGTAATGTTCCATTGATAAAAGTTAACAGAATTGATGGTGAATTAATTACTCCCAATGAGATAGTAAATTCCGTAAAGGAGGGATAAATTGTACAATAATATAATATTAGATCGTTTAAGAACCGATAAGTTACCAACAATGTGGTGTCCCGGCTGCGGTCATGGCATAGTTTTGGGTGCTATTTTAAAAAGCATGAATAAATTAGGCTGGAAAAAAGAAAATACTGTTGTTGTATCAGGTATTGGCTGTGCAGGTCGGGTTCCAGGTTATGTGGATGCTTGTACATTGCATACAACACATGGAAGAGCGTTGGGTTTTGCCACGGGTATAAAATTCGCTCATCCTGAACTAAATGTTGTGGCAGTAATGGGTGATGGTGATTCTTCTGCTATTGGTGGTAATCATTTGATACACGCGGCAAGAAGAAATATTGATATTACGGCAATTGTTTTTAATAATGAGATCTATGGAATGACCGGAGGACAAAAATCTCCCACAACACCTCATGGATTTAATTCGACGACATCCCCTTATGGTAATGCGGAGATCCCATTCAACCTTTGTAAATTGGTTGAAGGTGCCGGTGCAACATTTGTTGCAAGAGAAATTCAATCTAATTACATTAACTTGGAAAAACTTATTGTCAAAGCCTTGCAAAAAAAGGGATTTTCATTTGTTGAAGCACTTACTGTTTGTCCAACAAGTTTTGGAAGAAGAAATAAATTAACAGATGATGCAACAAAAAATATTGACTGGTTAAAGCAATTGAGCATTACAAAGGCTCAGGCGGAAAAACTTTCACCTGAGGAATTAGAAGGAAAAATTATTACAGGTATTTTCGTAGATATTGAACGACCTGAATTTATAGAAATGTATGGTAAATATGATCTTTCAGGAGCAAATTGTGAAAAATAGATTTGAAATAAGATTTGGTGGTTCCGGTGGACAAGGTATGATCACCGCAGGAAAGATATTTGCCCTTGCTTGTACTCTATATGCTGGTAAAAATGCAGTTCAAAGCCAATCTTATGGTGCAGCATCAAGGGGTGGTGCTTCAAAATCCGATGTAATAATATCAGATGAAGAGATAATATATCCGAGAGCAATTGATATTGATCTACTTGTTGTTCTTTCAAATGAAGCATGTGTTGCATATTGTAATGATATGTCCAATACTACTGTTGTGATTGATGAAAAATTAGTAAAAAATATACCACAAGGCTACAAAAAACTTATAAAGATCCCAATTACAGAAATGACAGAGGAGTTGACGGGTAAAACAATGTCTTCAAATATCTTCTCATTGGGTGTTGCAGTAGCGGTCTCAAAGATTATAAAACCTGCTTCTATTAAAGAGGTATTAAGATCTAAATTTAAGAATAATGTACTTGAAATGAATGAGAGGGCCTTTGATAAGGGATATGAAGAAGGTCTGAAATATATGAAATAGCGAAAAAAGGGAGTTATTATGGAAGAAAAGAAACACCAGAAAATTGGCGTTTATGTATGCCATTGTGGAGGTAACATTTCTGAAGTAATTGATGTCAAACGGGTTGCAGAAGAAGCAAAAAAACTTGGTGATGTGATTATTTCGGTGGATTATCCCCATATGTGTTCGGAGCTGGGACAACAGATGGTCATAAACGATGCAAAAAAGAACGGACTTGATAAGGTAGTTATTGCTGCCTGTTCACCTCAATTCCAGGGTCCTACATTTATGAAGGATCTTGAAAAAGCCGGTCTTAGTCCTTATGTTCTTGAAATGGCAAATATCAGGGAACAAGCTGCATGGCCTCATCATGATAATCCTGTTAAGGCTACTGAAAAGGCAATAGACCTAACAAAAATGGCTATTGAAAAAGCAAAAAAGGATGAACCTCTTGAAAAAGGTGAGCTTACAATTGGTAATCGCGTATTAGTAATTGGTGCGGGTATTGCGGGAATTCAAGCTTCTTTGGATTTGGCAGATGCAGGTTTTAAGGTAACATTGGTTGAGAAAGAAGCGAGTATCGGTGGAAAAATGGCTCAATTATCGAGAACATTTCCCACTGAGGATTGTGCGACCTGTATATTAAGCCCGAAAATGGCGGCAGCAGGGGATCACCCCAATATAGATCTTAAAACATTTGCAGAAATTCAAGATATTTCCGGATACCTCGGCAATTTTAATGTGAAAATCAAGCATAAACCAAAATATGTCTATGAAGAAAAATGTGTATCTTGCGGATTATGCGAAGAGAAATGCCCTGTAAATATTACTAATAAATTTGACGAGGGTCTTAGTAAAACAAAATCAATACATCTTCCATTCGATTATGCAGTTCCATACAAGTATTACATTGAAGAGGATTCTTGTCTGAGATTACAGCACGGTGGGAATGCCTGCGGGCTTTGCCAAAAGGTCTGCCCAAAGGACGCCATTGATTTTAATATGGTGGAAACATATGAAGAGGTTAAGGTAGATACCATCATCGTGACCACCGGCTTTGATATTTTTAATGCCAAAGAAAAACCAGAGTATGGTTTTGGAAAACTTAAGGGTGTTATTAATGGTCTTCAAATGGAGAGAATCATTGTTAAATTAGCTGAGGGTATTGAGCTGAAGGAATTGGGTAAAAAGATTGCTTTTATTCAATGTATAGGTTCAAGAGATAAACAGATTGGAAGACCATACTGTTCAAGGGTATGCTGTATGTATGCTATTAAACAGGCTAATCTTGTTAAAAAAATGGATCCTACCAGAGATGTATACATATTTTATATTGACATCAGAGCATTTGGAAAAGGATATGAGGAATATTATAATACTGCTCAAGAGAACGGAGTTAAATTTATCAGAGGCAAGGTTTCAGAGTTGATGGAAGATCCCGAAACCGGAAAGGTCATTGTCAAAGCAGAAGATACACTTAACAGACAGATGATCGAAGGAGAGTTCGATACGGTTTCACTTTCAGTAGGTGTCGGACCCAATGAAGGTACACAATCAATTGTGGAAATGCTTAAACTTGCAAAAAGTGCAGATGGTTTTATTCAGGAAGCACATCCTAAATTCAAACCTGTTGATACACTCGTTCCCGGCGTATTTCTTGCAGGAATGGCACAAGGGCCCAAGGATATTCCGGATACTGTTTCACAAGCAAGCGGAGCAGCTTCAAGGGCTGTTGCCTTAATGAATCAAGGGAAGTACTTTTACGATCCAATGTATGCATTTGTTGAAAGGGATAAGTGTACCGGTTGCGAATTATGTGTTCCTTCATGTCCCTATAATGCTATTTCAATGAAAGACGGAAAAGCGGAAGTAAATCATGCAATTTGTAAGGGCTGCGGAGTTTGTATATCCTATTGTCCTGAAAATGCAATTGATATGAACCTTTACTCAAATGAACAATTATTGGAAGAAGTAAAGAATGCGGTTGCAGACAAGGGAGATGAACATAGGATCTTGATCTTTGCCGACGATGTAACAAGTTACAGAATGATAGATACTGTCGGAACCGCAAAAATGAAATATTCCGCGAATTCAAGAATAATAAGAATTCCAGCAGGTGGCAGGGTAACACCTGAATTGATACTGAAATCATTTTATTATGGTGCCGATGCAATATTGATTGCTGATCCGGAAGAAAAATCATCACCATATAAAACAAGTTTAAAAGAGATGATGAAAAATTACCAAAAAGCATTACAAATATTGAAAGAAACAGGCATTGAAGAGAATAGATTGTTAGCAATGAATTTTGTTACAGTAATGCTTGTTAAATTTGTAACTACTGTTAACAATTTGGATAAGATGCTTGATAAAATCGGTAATATTCCTCAGGAAAAAAGAGAAAAATTAGTAGAAAGCCTGAAGGAAAAATTATTTGGAGTAACAAATGAGTAAGATAGTAAAAATTACACAGGAATCTAGGGAATTTTTAGAAAAAATAGAGGAACTGAGCGGCGAAAAGATCACGAGCTGTATCCAATGCGGGATCTGTTCATCAAGTTGTCCCATGGTTAATGAAATGGATCTAATGCCTTCTCAGGTTATGTCCATGACCATTTTAGGGCAAAAGGAAGAATTATTGGAATCAAAATCGATTTGGATATGTGCATCATGCTTTAACTGCAAGGTTAGATGTCCGAGAGAGCTTGATCTTGCTAAGGTTGCAGAAGCATTGAGACAAGTTGTGCTAAGAACTGCTACGGATAGGATCAATATCAATGAGATCCCAGCCGATGAGATGATGGAACTTCCACAGATCGCTCTTGTTGCAGCTTGTAGGCGACTGACAAATTAGGAGATTATTATGACTATGAAATTACCGTATTATCCCGGATGTACGCTTAAGACTAAGGCAAAGAATTTTGA
>CAYVPX010000029.1:7187-12093 GCA_964453935.1 uncultured bacterium
TGAAATTACCGTATTATCCCGGATGTACGCTTAAGACTAAGGCAAAGAATTTTGAAAGCTCTACCCTTGAAGTTGCAAAAGCAATGGATATTGAACTCGTTGAATTACCGAGATGGAACTGTTGCGGGGCAGTAAGTTCTATTGTTAGCGATAACTTAATGGACCATCTTGCGCCTGTAAGGAACTTTATTCGTGTTCAGGAAATGAATGAGCAAGGATTGGTTGAAAATGAAAATCGATTGGTAGCCCTTTGTTCAATGTGTTTTAATACATTGAAAAGATCGAATTTGAAGGTTAAAGAAAACCCCGATGACCTTCAGAAATTAAATGATTTTATGTATAGGGAAGAGGATTACGAGGGAAATGTTGAAGTTGTGCACTTTCTTGAGGTATTAAGGGATATTGGCTTTGATGAGGCGAAAAAAAGAGTAAAAAAAGATATTTCTTCACTTACCATTGCACCTTATTACGGCTGTATGCTACTTAGACCTAAAAGTATTGCAATTGACAGCACTGAGGACCCTCAAATTGAAAAAGACCTTATGGTCGCTTTGGGCGCAAAAACAGTTGAGAATCCCTTCAGAAAGATGTGCTGCGGCGGGCATCAGACAGTACAGGATAAATATGCTGTTGCAAGGAATACCTATACTATTATAAGCGGTGCAAGGAAAGCCGGCGCCGATGCAATAATAACAAGTTGTCCTCTATGTGCTTTTAATTTAGACAATAGGCAAAAACTTGTAAAGGAAGAACATCCTGATTGGGAATTTATGCCTGTATTGTATTTCACACAGGTGATGGCATTGGCATTTGGTATTGACGAGGAGCATATGGGATTTGATCAAAATTATATTGATCCGAGACCGTTATTGAGAGAGAAGGGCTTATTAGAAGCCGTATCAAATAAAGAATAAGGAGGTAAAAGGTTATGGATGAGATAAAGAAAAATTTAATGGTTGAGATTGCTGAAGCTAACAGTTCTGCTTCCAAGGGAATAGATGATGTTAACATTAAACATTGGATAAACATCTATGTTCTGGGTAAAAAGTATAAGGTTCCTGCTTCATTGACCATTATGCAGGCAATGGAATACGCCGGTTTCAGGTTCAACAAAAGTGTTGGCTGCCGTGCCGGTTTTTGCGGTGCATGTTCAACCATGTACAGAATGAAAGGCGATTATAAGATCAAAACGGCACTTGCTTGCCAGACCAGGGCGGAAGATGGTATGTATCTTGTGCAAATTCCATTTTCACCGGCAATAAAATCAACATATAATATTGCTGAAGAGCCCTATGATGGCAATGTGTTTTTAAAATATTATCCCGAACTTGCCAGGTGTGTATCTTGTAATACATGTACCAAAGCATGTCCACAGGATCTTGAGGTCATGGATTATGTTCAAGCGGCAATTAAAGGTGATTTTAAAAAAGTAGCAGAATTATCATTTGATTGTATTCAATGCGGTCTATGTGCAGTTAGATGTCCCGCTGAGATCGTTCAATACCATGCTGCACAACTTGGTAGAAGAATGTACGGAAAATATGGTCTCCCTGAAGAAACGAATAATGAAAAGCGTGTTGAAGAAATAAAGTCAGGCAAATTCGAAGAGGGCTTTAAAGAGATCATGAGTACACCCGTTGACAAATTGAAAGAAATATATGTTAAACAGCAGAACGAAAGAGAGATCTATTAGGAGGATGAGATGACGGAATTAAAGTTTATAAATGGTTATCCTGAATATATGCGTGAATCCATTAAATTGGTTGAGAAAACGAGATCAAAAAGGATGAACAGTCCTTTACCAGCACAAATGACAATGGAAGAAAGACAGACGGTATTGAATAATTTCCATCCTGATTATGTAAAGGGCGGGAAAAGAGAAATTACTATTGGTCTTAATAAGGGTGAAATAGCCCCTAACGAGGTTGTTGATCTTTTAGAAGCAAAGCCATTGATAGATCCCAAGGATATTGATCTTTCAAAGGTTGATTATGATACGGATATCTTAATAGTGGGTGGCGGTCTGGCAGGAACATCTGCTGCTCTTTTAGCAAATGATAACGGTGTTCCAGTTGATAGAATATTGATGGTCAATAAATTAAGACATGGTGATGCTAATTCAATGATGGCACAAGGTGGAACACAGGCGGCGGATAGACCCAACGATTCACCGATAATCCATTATATTGATGTTATGGGTGGTGGCCATTATGCGAATAAGCCTGATGTTGTAAAGGCATTAACAGAAGATGCTCCAATTGCCATAAATTGGTTAACACATTTAGGAGCAATGTTTGATAGAGAAGCAGACGGCAGCTATAAGGAGTTAACCGGTGGCGGAACTGCAAGAAAAAGGATGCATTCATGTCAGGACTATACAGGAATGGATGAATTGAGAACTATAAGGGACGAGTTTAGAAATAGAAAAATTCCATCCGTTGAATATGCTCCTGTTGTTGAGCTTTTGACAGATCCTTCGGGGAAAGTTTCAGGTGCCGTACTTTGGGATACAGAGACAGAAGAATACAAGATTGTCAGAGCAAAAGCTGTTGTATTGGCAACGGGAGGTTTTGGTCGACTTCATATTAGGTCTTTCCCAACAACAAATCACTATGGTGCAACTGCTGATGGTATAATCTTAGCATATAGAGCCGGTGCAAAGTTAAGGGATACAGATACGGTTCAATATCATCCCACCGGCGCGGCATATCCGCAGCAGATCATTGGATTATTATTAACCGAAAAACTAAGAACAAGCGGTGCACAACCCTTGAACAAGCATGGTGAGGAATTTGTTTTTCCACTTGAACCGAGAGATGTTGAGGCTTCAGCATTTATTAGAGAATGTTATGGCAATAATAACGGTATTGAAACACCCACAGGAATGAGAGGCGTTTGGCTTGATACCCCGTTAATAGAAATGAGAAATGGAAAGGGTTCCACTGAAAAAGCATTCCCGGCAATGGTGAGAATGTTCAAACGTTTCGGTGTCGATATGGTTAAGGACCCTGTTCTTGTATTCCCCACATTACATTATCAGAACGGCGGAGTTGAAACAGATCCCTGGTGTCATACAAATGTTGAGGGTTTATTCGTTGCCGGCGAGATCTCAGGTGGTGTGCACGGAAAGAACAGACTAATGGGTAACTCAACGCTTGACTGCCTTGTTTTCGGAAGAAGGGCAGGTATTGAAACAGCAAAATATGTCAAGAGCGTAAATAATCCAGGGGAATTGACCTTTAAACATTTAGAAAATTATCTTACCATGCTGAAAGATGCTCATATTGAAAGTAATAGAAAAGCACCTATGCTATTTCCGGATTACCGAGGAAAAAGGGTACTTGAAAGAAAAATTGATATTATGGAATAGAGGAGGAATATAATGAAACAACCGGAAAATATTGATAAATTACTTGCCAAAGCGAAAAAACCGTTAGCGGATGCCCTGAAAATGCATCCATATTATAAAGGGAAAATACAAACAGCTATTAAAGCACCTGTTAACACTGTAAAAGATTTTGCGGTTTGGTACACACCCGGTGTTGCAGCACCATGCAGAGAGATTGAAAAAGATCCTAAAAAGGTATATGAACATACCAATAAGGGAAACTTTGTAGCAGTGGTAAGTGATGGCACAAGAATCCTTGGACTTGGTGATATTGGACCTGAAGCTGGTTTGCCGGTTATGGAAGGAAAAGCAATGATCTTTAAATATTTGGGGGGTGTTGATGCGTTCCCAATAATGCTAAAAGAAAAAGATCCTGATAAGATCATAGAGATCGTTAAAGCATTGGAACCCACCTTCGGTGGCATAAATCTTGAGGATTTTTCAAGTCCTAAATGTTTTTATATTCTTGAAAAATTGAGAGAGGAGATGAATATTCCCGTATGGCATGATGATCAACAAGGAACTGCAACTGTAACATTAGCAGGTTTAATCAATGCTTTAAAAATAGTTGGCAAAGATATTGGAGAAGTTAAGATTGCCATGATAGGTGCAGGTGCTGCAAATATTTCAGTAGAGAGAATCATTGTTAGGAGTGGAGTGGATCCAGAAAATATAATAATGGCTGATATCAAAGGAATATTGAATAAAAAGAGAACTGATATTACAAAAGAAAAAAATAAAGAACAGTATAAAATAATTCAGACAACCAACAAGGAACAAAAAGAAGGTTCCATACCAGAAGCATTGGAAGGAGCAGATGTACTAATTTCCTTTTCCAAATCAGGTCCCGATACAATAAAAAAAGAGTGGATTTCAAAGATGAATAAAGATGCCATCGCATTTACATGTGCCAATCCCGTACCTGAGATCTGGCCTTGGGAAGCAAAAGAAGCAGGTGCTCGAATTGTTGCAACCGGAAGAAGTGATTTCCCAAATCAGGTAAATAATTCATTGGGATTCCCTGCTATATTCAGAGGTGTTTTAGATGTTTGGGCAACAACTGTAACGGATAATATGTGTATTGCTGCGGCAAAATCACTTGCAAAAACTGCAGAAAAAAGAGGATTAAAAGAAGATTATATTATTCCTACAATGGATGATACGGAAGCTTATATTGAAGAAGCGGTTGCTTGCGGGTTACAAGCGATAAAAGAAGGAACAGCGAGAAGAACTCTCACAGAGGAAGAACTGAGACAAAGTGCAAAAGAAAAGATGAGCACTGCCTATAAAATGTCAAAGCTCCTTATGAAAAAAGGAATAATTCCAAAATATAAAGAGAAATAAAATAAACAAGATATTATAGAAAAACAGTTGCAAATTAAAAAATAAAGAAAATTGAAAGTTGACAATGTGGCCCATTAGAGCAGAATACAATTGACAATGCCTGCCTGTGCGTTGCACGCAGACAGGGACAATTGAGAATTGACAATTATGCAAATTCCAGTTCAAAGGTTGAAA
>CAYVPX010000030.1:0-12069 GCA_964453935.1 uncultured bacterium
ACAGGAGATTTTTCCCCCAACAGATATGGATACCATGATAGTTAATGTTAAATATCCCGGTGCCAGCCCCAAGGATGTTGAGATCAATGCGGTCATTCCCATTGAAGAAGAAATAAAAAAGATCTCCGGTATAAAAAGTTATACCAGTTTGTCCGTTGACAATGGAGCAATCGTATATATTTATATTGATCAGGATGTGCCGGATAAACAAAGGGTAAAGGATGATGTGTATAGAGATCTTTCATATATTCCGGACATGAGTCCCGATGTAGAAGAGGTAAATATCATTGATGTCAATCCCAAAATGATGGCTGTATTTCAATTGGGGCTTTTTATAAAAAATAAGGTAAAAAAAGATGATGCTCTTTTAAAAAAGTTCTATGACTTTTCCGATAGTTTTGAAAAGAAACTCCAGAGGATAAAAGGGGTTAGTGAAATAAGAACATCGGGTTATATGGATAGAGAGATCAAGATCGCTGTCAATGCTGAAAAAATGAAAAAGAACTATATATCATTAAATGACGTAATAAAGAGCATTCAGAATAGGAATGTACGTAGCACCGGCGGAAGTCTGCAATCCATTAAAAAAGAAAAGAATATTGTGACCATAGGTCAGTTTCAACATCCCCTTGATGTAAAGGATGTAATTGTCCGTTCAAGTTATGAGGGAAAAAGGATCTTAATTAAAGATATCGCCAAGGTAAAGGATTCATTCCGCGATCCCGACATTTTGGTAAGGGTAAACAAGCAATCGGGAATTATTTTCAGTATTGTGAAAAATGAAAATGCGGATGTTGTAAAAACAGTGAAAAATGTTAAAGCATTTGTAAAAAAATATAAGAAGAATTTACCAAAAGAATTTGGCATCACAACCATTGAGGATCGTTCATTATCCATTATAGCACTTTTAAGTGTTGTTAATTCCAATGCATTGATTGGCTTCATTCTGATCTTTGTTACACTTCTCATTTTTTTGAATTTCAGATCCGCTTTTTGGACTTCTTTAGGTGTTCCCATATCCATCCTTCTTCTTATGGTATTCATGAAGGTATCGGATATTTCATTAAATTTGATCTCATTGGGTGCGGTTATTACTGTTTTAGGTATGTTGGTGGATCATGGCATTGTTATCTCGGAGAACATCCATGTATATAAAAGTCGGGGTTATTCTTCCGCTGAAGCGGCGATCTTAGGAACAAAAGAGGTATTACCCCCAATCATAGTTACCATATTAACCACTATTGTGGCATTTTTACCCCTTCTATATGTAACCGGCATGATGGGAAAATTTATTTCTATATATCCTGTGATCATTGCAGCAGCTCTCATTGCATCATTTATCGATGCGGTATTCTTTCTACCCAGTCATCTTGCTCATGGGAAGGCGCATAAGGTTAAAGGAACGGATTGGTTCACGCCCATAATTAACGGATATAAAAAATTCTTAAAGGCGGCTTTGAAATTCCGATATTTGATTTTATTATTGTTCATTCTCACCTTTATCGGCACATTATATTTTACAAGGGATACCATAAAGAACTTTACACTGTTTTCGGATAATACCTCTGATGCCTTTTATATTAATTTTGAAGCGACCGCGGGAACATCCCTTGAAAAAAATTTGGAATTTACAAAAAAAGTAGAGAATATCGTATTAAAAAAGATCAAAAAAAACGAGTTCCTATCCATGAAAACGGTGATCGGAAATCACATGGTAAAAAGGATCAATTTTAAGGGAAATCATGAGAATTGGTCGCAGATAACTGTTTATCTGGTTCCCAAAACACAACGAAAACGTTCGGTGAAGCAAATCGTAAGAATGTTGAAAAAAGATATTAACACAAAGGAAATAAAATATTTTGACAAGATACTTTTTGCGAAAAAACTCACAGGGCCCTCACCTAGTGCGGCAATTGATCTCAAGATCGTTGGAGGTAAAGAAGAAAGTCGTGCAGCGGTGCAGCATCAAATAGAAAATTTCTTGAAAAATACAAAGGGTGTGATGGGAATTGATGATGATCAAAAAGAAGGAAAGGAGGAATTGCGTTTGGTATTTAACTATGATAAGATGGCTCAATACGGAATTACCGTTGCATCGGTTGCTCAAACCGTAAGAGCGGCCTATGAAGGTGTTCTTGCCACTTACATTCAAACAGTTGACAAACAGTTGTATTACAGGGTGGAAGTTTCAGACAATTTCAAAAGAAATGAAAAGTTCCTTCTAGACCTATTGGTCCCCAATAAACAGGGCAGATTGGTCCATATTGGAGAATTTGCCAAATTAAATTCAAATAAAACGAAAGCCATGATAAATCACTTTAACGGAGATAGGGTTATTTCCATTACAGCAAAAGTTGATAGGAAGATCACCACTCCCAGTCTTGTTGTTAAAAAGATGCGAGAAAATTTTAAATTCCCCAATAAAAAATATCCCAATGTTTTTTTAAAGATAAAAGGAGAGGTAGCAGATACAAAAGCAGCCATGAACGATCTTGTTATTGCATTCATTCTTGCCCTGATAGGCATCTATTTGATCTTAATATTTTTATTTAAAACATTTGAACAACCTTTTATCATATTATTGACCGTTCCTTTCGGTTTGATCGGGGCACTTTTGGCATTTAAATTACACAACATTCCCTTGAGCTTTATGGGAATTGTAGGGATAATCGGTCTTAGCGGTGTTGTGGTCAACGATAGTATTGTAATGGTGGATTTCATTAACCGTTTGATCAAAAGGAAAGCCAATGACGGCGACAAATTTTACCTCATAGATAATATCGTGGAAGGTGCAGCTCGTAGATTAAGACCTATCCTTTTAACGACAATAACAACTGTTGCCGCATTAGTTCCTTCAATTTACGGTCTCGGAGGTGATCTCGGCAGTTTAAAACCAACGCTTTTGGCATTGGGGTACGGACTGCTATTTGCTACAACATTGACACTGATATTGATACCAGCACTCTATGTTATAAGTGTTGACATCAAAACCCTCCCTAAAAAATTGGTAAGCGGATTAAAAAGGAAGAAAAAATAAATATTTATTGAGCTTTGAAAAAAGATAGAATATGAAGAAATTTTTATTTAAAATACTCCCTTACCCATTTTTTGATTTTATCCCTGACCGTTCTGGTGAATGCTAATTTTTCCGCATCTCTTCCTTCAAAGGATGAGGGATCTTCAAAACTGTGATGGATGATCTTTTTGCCATAAAAGATTTTCGACGATAATTTTAGAACAATTGTTATTATTGCATAAAGCTATAAAAAGGAATG
Organism: uncultured bacterium; assembly: GCA_964453935.1. Lineage (GTDB taxonomy): Bacteria > AUK180 > AUK180 > AUK180 > AUK180 > AUK180. The sequence goes on from CAYVPX010000030.1 coordinate 3,276, forward strand.
AATTCAATGATCTTATTATTATGTGTTTCTGTTTTTTGGAAATCTTTTGTCAAGTATTTGTCTGGTATCTCAACATATTGAATTTTTTTATTAACAGAGCTGATAAACCGGTAATTGTTTGTAAAAAAAGCGATTTTATGGTAAAATTCCCTTATGGATATAGGATTGTTTATTCTTTTGAATATTATATTTCTTTACTTTTTATATTACCATAAGGATGCTATTTATAAGGCAATTTATTTTGCTGTATTATTGGTAATTTTTATTATAATTGCGGGGATTTTCGGTTCAAAAGGCATTGAACTTTATTTTATGCTATCATTATCAATATTAATAGGAATTTTTCTTTTTGATTACTATGCTGAGTTACTCTATTCCTTAATTTATTTATTTTCCGTATTAACACATATCCTTTCCTGGAATACATCTGAATATCTTCTTACATCATTGGGAATATTATTTGTTATATTTTTTAAAAAATATTTTTTGGGAGGATACGCTCCGCGAATCCAAACCGAGTTTGATTTTAAATCTAATATTATCAATTTTGATGAGAAAACACAAAAGGATCTGCTGAACAAATTTAATCAGCATCTTAGTGAAAAAATAGAGCTGTTAAAAAAAATGGATAGCGAAATATTATTTTTTATGTATATGGTATCAGGGAATAAAATAGAACTTTATAAAACTAATGAAAAAAAATTATTAAAAAAAAGTGTTCCCTTCAAATCAATTAATATTCTCAATGATGTTATATCTAACCACTCCATTTATGAGAGTAATTCTTTACCGGGTAGAGGCAGATCTTTGGTAATTTTTAAGGAACAATTAGACATACAGGGAATAGTTATTCAACCCATTGTTATTAATAACAAGGTGAGAGCAGTTCTTGGTATTGTTACAAGTAACGGCAGCAAATATAAGAATCTTAAAGAATTTTATAAATTGAATTTGTCTGAGATCAACCTGCTCTTCCAGGAGATAGGACATTTAAAGAAGCTCCTATGGGATAAAGAAGAATTTAAATTTTTTTATGAAGCACTTGAACAATTAAATAAGCAGGTCAAAATACCATCCATTGCAAAGACAATTTATGAACTTTTAAGTAAGATCCTCACTGTGGAAAAATATAATTTTATCGAGATCACCGATAATTATTATAATATTGTATATTCATCTAATAGTGATGCTATTATCAATAAATGGCTTACTTTATCACAAGGGGATTTTCTTTCTACAACTTTTTTAAAAAATGATATAAATGTGTTAAAAACAGATAATTCTTCGAGAACAAAATTGAATTTTTCCGGTTCAATAGAAAAGTTACCCAATACAAATTATATTATTACTATACCAATAAGAACAAAGATTGAACAACATTATATTGCAGTAATTGAGGTTGATAAACAGAGTAAATTTACAAAGAATGAAATAAGCATGCTGGATATCTTACAAGATAACTTAGAACAAATAATCGAGAACAGACTCCTTATAGAAAAGTTTTCATCATTAGCAAATAGAGACGGATTAACAGGGCTTTATAATCATAAAAAGATCCAGGAAATTCTTTTTGACCTTATTAAAAAATATAAGAAAACACCCAAAGAGTTCTGTGTTTTTATGCTTGACATTGATCATTTTAAACGTTTCAATGATACATACGGTCATAAGGTCGGCGATGAAGTGTTAAAAAAAGTTTCGGGAATATTAGAAAAAACGGTAAAGGAAAAGGATTATTGCGGAAGATACGGCGGAGAAGAATTTATTGCCATTATTCAAGATGTTTCACTGGAAAAGGGGATTGATATTGCACAGAGGGTCAGAAAAAATATTGAGAAAAGCCGATTGGATGTAGGTAAAGATGTTACACAAATTACCGTAAGTATAGGTGTTTCGCATTTTCCATCCATGGCAATTGAAAAAGATGCGCTTATAAAAAAAGCAGATAAAGGATTGTACAAAGCAAAAGAAACGGGAAGAAACCGTGTGGATATAATAGAATAGGAGCTGAATATGGAGAATTTTAATAATTATGAGCCCAGAAAGGTAGTTGCAGAACTCGACAAGTATATAGTTGGACAAGATGACGCTAAAAAGGTTGTAGCTATCGCATTAAGAAATCGTTGGAGAAGAAAACAACTATCTCCTCAGATGCAAAGAGAGATCTACCCGAAAAATATCATTATGATCGGTCCCACAGGTGTGGGTAAAACAGAAATTGCGAGAAGATTATCACAAATTACAGGGTCTCCATTTATAAAAATAGAGGCAACAAAATTTACAGAAGTAGGTTATGTTGGTAGAGATGTAGAATCCATGGTAAGAGATCTTATTGAAATAGGTATCAATATTGTAAAAAATGAAAAAGCGAAAGAAGTAGAAAAGAAAGCAAAGATCTCTGCAAAAAAAAGGATCATATCAACTATCCTCGGTTCAGGAAGTATTGATGGAGAAGAAAACAAGGCAAGAGATTTTGTAAAAAGAAAATGGGAAAATGGCGATTTTGATGATAAGGAAGTGGAGATAGAGGTGTCTGAAATGAAGCCCTTACCAAAAATTGAATATTTTTCAAATCAAGGTTCGGAAGAGATCGATTTTTCATTTTCAGATCTTTTCAAAGGAATGTTCAAGGGTGGAAATAAAAAGAAAAGAAGAATAAAAGCGAAAGATGCTTATGAAATATTTTTAGAAGATGAAAAGGAAAAGCTTATCAATAGGGATGATGTTATTATGGAAGCGAAGAAGCGTGTTCAGAATGAAGGCATTATCTTTATTGATGAAATGGACAAGATCGCAGGTAACTATTCAAATGCCAGCGGACCCGATGTATCACGGGAAGGGGTTCAAAGGGACCTTTTGCCGCTGGTAGAAGGAACAAAGGTAAGTACAAGATATGGTGTTGTTGACACAGCGCATGTTCTTTTTATAGGAGCAGGTGCTTTTAATGTTTCAAAACCCTCGGATCTTATTCCTGAGTTACAAGGACGTTTTCCACTAAGAGTAGAACTTTTACCATTGAAGGTAGATGATTTTAAAAGAATCCTCGTAGAGCCTGAGAATTCCTTAATAAAACAATATACGGCACTATTGGGTACGGAAGATTTAGAGTTAAAATTTTCAAAGGACGGTATCAATGAGATCGCAACCTTCTCGTTCAAATTAAATCAAACACGAGAAAATATCGGAGCAAGACGGCTTTTCACCGTAATGGAATATATTTTAGAAGACATTTCCTATAACGCCCCTTATAAAAACGAGAAATTAAAAATAGATAAAAAATTTATTCAGGGTAAATTAACAAAAATGAAAGAGAAAGAGGACCTAAGCGATTTTATCTTATGAGATTGATCATTGACGGTTATAATCTCTTATTCAAAATGTTTAAGGATGAAAAGTTCATCAAAGGTCGAGAATTGGTCATTAAAAAGATAAAGCAATTTTCAAAAGTTAAAGAGAATCTTGATATTTATCTTTATTTTGACGGTAATGAAAAGATAGAAAGGGAAGAACCAATAGATAATGTACATTTGATCTATACCAAAAAGGGGAAATCCGCCGATGTGGAAATGATCAAAAAACTTGGAGAAGATCCTGAAAATTCACTTTTAATAACATCGGATAAAGCAGTTTTTTCCAAAGGGACCAATAAAGGTGGAATTGTAATCTTTACAGAAGAATTTATAGGTATTTTAAAAGCGAAGTTACAAAAAACAGAGTTTAATTATTTTTTTAGAAATAAAAAAAATGAATCACGAAGAGAAGAGATGATCAAATGGCTGCTACAATAAATTTTTTAGATTTTATTGAGTTATTTTTAAAAGCCGGAAACGGGGGAAATGGAACCGTTGCATTTTTACAAGAAGCGCATAGAGCTAAGGGAGGACCTTCCGGTGGTGATGGAGGTGATGGTGGAAATATTGTGATCATTAGTGATAAAAATGTACGATCTCTGAATAAATTCCGATTTGTTCACCATTTAAAAGCAAAAAACGGAGAAAATGGAAGCGGAAAAAGTAAAAAGGGGAAAAGAGGAACCGATCGCATTGTCAAAGTACCTATTGGTACTATTATTTATAATGAAGACCGTGAAATATTATATGATTTTTCAAAGGATCAAGAGCAAATTATTCTATTAAAAGGCGGTAAAGGCGGTTTTGGGAATGCAAGATTTAAATCATCTAAAATGGTAAAACCATCATTTGCTTTAAATGGCGAAGAAACAAATGAGACAAAATACATTTTTGAATTAAAACTATTGGCAGATGTTGCCCTTGTAGGATTTCCCAATGCAGGGAAATCGACATTGATCTCCAAGATATCAAATGCAAAGCCAAAGATAGCAAATTATCCTTTTACAACACTTACACCTCATTTGGGTATTGTCTCATTGAGGAACGGACATGATTTTATCGTAGCAGATATTCCCGGATTAATTGAGGGCGCACATGAGGGAAAAGGTATCGGTCATAGGTTTTTAAAGCACATTGAACGCTGTCGCGTGATAATATATTTATTGGATCCTACAAATGATGAAGAGAAAAATCTTATCAAACAAAAAGAAAAACTTAAAAATGAATTGAAGTTATTCAATAAAGATCTTATGAAAAATGAGAGTATAGTAGTAGTTAATAAGATGGATCTTTTAGAGGAAAAGGAGATCAACGTTATTAAAGAACGTTTTAAAAAAGAACCCATATTTATATCGGCTCGAAATAAAGTAAATTTAGAGACATTGGTATTTAAAATGGATGAGGTTTTACAAAATATTCCCGTGCAATATATGAGAACAGATAGCAGCAAACAGCATATAGTTTATAAAAAAACTCCATTGGTAGAAGAAATACTTATTAAAAATAATGTTTACTATATCAAAGGCAAAATTGAAAAAGATGTAGGAAGAATTAATTTTGATCAATATGATGCAATTTATTTTTTTAAACGCTATTTAAAGCTTAATGGTATTGAGAAAATGTTAAGAAAAAAGGGTATCAAGGACGGAGATATTGTTATAATAGGTAAAAAAGAATTTACTTATTATGAAGAGGAGGAATAAATGGAACCTGTATTTTCAAATGAACAAATGAGAAAAATTGATGAAAGATCAATAAATGAATACGGATTAAAGGGTATTGTTCTCATGGAAAATGCTGCAAGATTTTCATATGAGCAAATAAAGAATATTGTGAAAAATAATGCTATTGTTGTCTGCGGCAGTGGAAATAACTCCGGAGATGGTTATGCCCTTTCGAGACAATTATTTACCCGTGGGGTCAATGTAGAAATTTATAGAAAGCAGGCACCTAAGACAAAAGATGCTCGAATCAATTATAATATTTGTAGAAAAATCGGAATACCAATGTTTTCCTATGAAAAACTATTAGAAAAGAATGTTCGCGACACACTTATTGTTGACGCTATCTTTGGGATAGGATTGAATAAAGAAATTAAAGGTATATATAGGGATATAATTGGTTGGATCAATGAGCAGAAACAAGATAATTTTATTTTCTCAATGGATATTCCATCCGGCTTAGAGGCAAATACCGGAAAGATACTCGGAGTATGTGTTGATAGTCATATGATCGCAACTTTTGGCGGATATAAACGAGGATTTTTTCAAAATGACGGAGCCAAATTTTATAAAAGGGTGGTATATGATAATATCTCAACCCCGGCACATCTATTGAACTCCAATATCCGAACATTTGATCTGCCCGTATTAAGGAAATTAGAGCTTGGGCTCAATAAATATGATCTGGGAAAGGTAGGGATTGTCTCGGGAAGCAGAAAATATTCGGGAGCGCCTGTAATTTCTTCTTTAGGTTTGCTGAAAAGCGGAGCCGGGATGCTCTATTTAATTACTCCCTCAAAGATTGACATAAAAGGTGTTCCTTCTGAAATTATTTCAGTAAAATTCCCGCAAAATGCCGGGTATTTTTCAGCGGATATAGATAGTGAACAAATAGAATTTCTGCAAACTCTTGATCTTATTATTTTAGGACCGGGTATAGGCAGATCAAAAGAGCTAAATAGATTTTTGGAAAAAATTCTTAAAAATTATAGTGGGAAAGTGGTTATTGATGCTGATGCCATTGTACCGGTATTTAATTTTCTAAGAAAGAATGCACCCAAATTTGAATATATCTTTACCCCACACTTAGGTGAGCTAAATAAGATTGTTCCAAGTGATAAAAATGATATTTTTGAGATCATTGAACAATTATCTTCATCACTTCCAATCCCAATATTGGTAAAGGGACAATTTGCTTATTTTTCGGATGGTATGGGTAATGTATATATTCAGCCACATGCTTCCGCCTATATGTCCAAGGGAGGAACAGGAGATGGGCTTGCCGGATTATTAGGAGGGTTGTGGGCATCGGGATACTCTCTTCACGACTCTGTGAATCTTGCTACATTTTTAATTGGCAGAACGGCTGAAATATTGGAAGAAAAAAATTATATTAGCAATATACACATTACAAAGATTCTTGATAACCTTGATCTTGGTATAAAAGAGTTATGAATGAACTTGAATTTGTAGATATTTTAAAAAAGACATTTTTAAAAAAAGATACGCTTTTGAAAAAAGGCATTGGAGATGATTGTGCTATTATTAAGGGACCTAACAATTTAGATTATTTAATTACAGGGGATGGTATAAACGAAGGTGTTCATTTTTTAAAAGACGAGTCATTGGAAATGATCTTCAATAAATTATTTGTTAGAAATATTTCTGACATTTATGCAATGGGGGGATTTCCGAAATTCGGGTTGATATTTACCAGCATGAAAAAAGAAGATACTAAAAATTCAATAGGTATAATAAAAAAACTCTCAAAAAAATTTAGCATCAATATAATAGGCGGCGATTATAATTATTCTGAAAAAAAACGACTAACAATGGTAATTATTGGAGTACAGAAAAGTTCATTTATTTATAACAGATCGGATGCAAAGGTTGGAGATTATGTTTATATTTCAGGAAAATTGGGTTTATCTTTCTACGGATTGACCGCAATAAAGAGAGGGATAAAAGGATTTGAACTTTTAAAAAACAAATATCATAATTATTCCCTGCCTGAAAAGGTTTTTTTAGAAAAGTTTATGAAAAATAAAAATATAAATGCCGCAATTGACATATCCGACGGACTAATTCTTGACGCAAAAAGGATTGCAAAAGAATCCAATGTTCAGATCAGCATTGATCATAATAAAATACCAATTCATAGGGAAATACGAAAATTAATGAAGGTGTTGAATGTCTCGGGATTACATGGAATCGTTGACGGCGGCGATGATTATGAAATTCTTTTTACATCGCCAAAACTTTTGGATTTCGGATATTTGATCGGGAGAGTAAAAAGTGGTAGCGGTGTTAAGATACAAAATAATATAAATAAGGATGGGCATGACTTTTTTAGTTAAACATTTCTTGTCAAATAGCGAAGACGAAACGAAGAAAATCGCAAGACGCATTTTAAAAGAATTCCCGGCAAGGATCATTGGGTTATCCGGAGATCTCGGAGCTGGGAAAACTGTTTTTTGTAAAGGTTTTTTTTCAGCTTTAGGTATTCTGCAGGAAAATATTGTTTCACCCTCATTTAATATTGTAAATATATACGAAAAGGGGAATAAAAAATTTTACCACATTGATCTATATCGCTACTCCCACTTTGAAGATGATTTCGGATTCTGGGATATCCTTTCTTCAAATAATTATGTTTTAATAGAATGGGCTGAGAGATTGGGAGAGGATATTGTCGAATTGGATCAATTGATAGAAATAAAAGTTGTTGCAGAAAATAAAAGATCTATAGATATTTTAAAATTCAAAGAATGATAACACATCAAATTGCCCTTTTCCTAATTAAAACATTCTCCATTATGTTTATGGGGTTCATTCTTTTCAGGTTCTTCATTTCAAAAAAATATATAAATATCCTGAGCAAGATATTTGTAGAATTTCTTATTCCTGCTTTAATCCTTAATAAATTTTTACTTCATTTTAACATGACTCTATTAAAAAATTACTGGTATATTCCCTTATTTACATTATTTGTCTTAACTTTATCTTATATAATCTCTTTATTCTTCCGTAAGATTATGAAGATTAAATATTTGTCGGAATTTTCTGCAATGTTAACATTCACCAATGCGGGATATTTAGTTTTACCTATTATATTGGAAATCTTTCAAGGATCTCTTCGCGATGAGGCAATTATATTCAATTTTATGTATACCGCCCTGGTCAGTTTTTTGCTTTGGTCATTAGGTGTCTATCTCATAACAGGGAAGAACAAGAGAATAAATATTAAGTCTCTTCCCACCCCATTTCTAATAACCTTCATTGCCATAATACTTGCGCTTATAAATACAAAAAAGATTATCCCCACCGTTGTTTTTAATATATTACATATTCTGGGAATTATTGGAGTTTATGGAATAATGATCGTTTTAGGGGGAATATTATCTCAAATATCATTTAAGAAAACAAGAATATATAGGAAGGAAACCATATTTTTTGTTTTAATAAAAAATTTCCTTTACCCTCTAATGTTCTTAGTTATTATTTCATTTTTTAAAATTAATTCAGTACTACGAACAGTACTATTTTTGACTACCATTACCCCGCCGGCAACAAATCTGGCAATAATTTCAGAGAGATACCCTCTTAATAAAAGTGGACACAACTATATATATAGCTCAATATTTTGGTCTTATCTAACTTCTATTGTTTCTATTCCCATATTTTTGATCCTTTATGTCATTGTTTTGAAATGATGAAATTTTT
>CAYVPX010000031.1:0-12068 GCA_964453935.1 uncultured bacterium
TAATCTTAAATTTTTTAGCAAGATAGGGTTCTTTTTCAGCATTGATCTTTAACGGAATTAGATTATCAACCAAAAAATTCTTTACAGCAGTGTCACTGTATGTTTTCTCATCAAGAACTTTACACCACTGGCACCAATCAGTGTACAGATCAATCATAATAGGCTTATTTGTTGCTTTAGACATTTTTTTAGCATCATCCAAATTTGTATAGAATATCCCGTTTTTTGGACTTTTTACCTTCTTTTCCAGCATTGATTTAGTTTTGCAACCGCCAAAAATAAGCAGAGCAACGAATAATAGCAATAATCCGTATTTTTTCATATAACCTCCATAAAAAGGAAAGGGGGTTTCCCCCCTATATTTCCTTAGAATCTTTAAATGCAAAGTGTTTTATAAGTTCTCTTAATTGATCAAGATTTTTTCCCACCGCATCCTTATCGCTAACGAAACCGGTTCCTGCCGGAATAAGATTGCCTATAATAATATTTTCTTTTAATCCGTCAATGGTATCTTTTTTACCTTCAAGTGCTGCCAAGGAAAGGACCTTGATGGTTTCTTGAAAGGAAGCAGCGGAAAGCCAACTATCGGTTTCAATTGCAACCTTGCTTATACCAAGCAGTGTCTGTTCGGATTCAGGTCTAATTCCACCTTCCTTTGATATTCTCGCAATCTCTTCCTGGAACGCAGTTTTATCTACAATTTGTCCGGGATAGAAAATCGAATCACCCATCTTAGTGATCTTAACCTTTGAAAGCATTTTACTGACTATGATCTCAATATGTTTATCATGAATATCAATACCTTGCAGTTTATAAACGGACTTTACCTCATCAACAATGTATCTTCTTACGAAATCGGCTCCTTTAATCCTCAATAGATCAAATAAATTTTTAATACCTGAGGTCAATGGATCACCTTGTTCTACTCTATCTCCCTCTTTGACTTTTATCTGTTGTGTTCTTTGATTATACTTGTATTCTTTTTTTCCGCCAGTAGGTTCAACAACTCTTATGAGCCTGGGATAATTTCCTCTTACCTTTTTTGTTTTGTCAATGGAAAGTTCAACTGTCCCTGATATTTCCGAAAGAATGGCATTTTCAGTAGATTTTCTATGTCTTGCTTCAAAAAGTTCTTCAACCTTCATCAAGCCACCTGTAATATCGGTTCTTTCACTCTTCTGAATAACGATCTTTCCTAAAATATCACCACGCTGTACCATTTGACCTTCTTTGACATTGATATGAGTAGTATGAATTTCCTTTTCACCTTTACCAACACCTCGAACGATCTGAGAAATCTCAATTTGATGTTCCTTCCCGTCAATAAGTATTTTCGGCTGTGTTTTGGAATTCAGTTTAATTACCGCGGGTTGAATAACAACCTTATCCGCTTTATCTTTTGTATCAGGACTAAAATTAATATCTTTAAAGATTACCTTGCCGGTATTTTCCGCAATAATAGGATCAAAGTAAAGTGTTTTCTTGGCAATTTTTGTCTTTTTCTTTAATAATGTTCTGTTTGGAACCAATAATTCAGAGCCGAAAGGTATGGCATATCTTTCCAATTCCCTAAATATCCATATTTTCGCCAATTTACTTTTCATTATACTGGCTAATCTGTTACTATCAATAATATGTCCTGCAGGACAGATAAGTGCGCCGGTTTCAGGATTTTTAATATCTTCTGCAGCTGTTTTATAAACAATATCATTACCCTGCGTCTCTCTATTTACCACCACTTCATCCTTAATATCCGAAAGAATGACCAATTCACCATCACGTGATAAATTAAGATGTTTTCCTTCTGAGTTAGGTTCTTTGTTGTATTGTAACCTATATTTTAACTTACCATAAATAAGTGAGACCTCTTCATACTCTTTTTTCTTATCGTTATTGATCTTGATAACACTTCCATTTTCATTAAAGATAACTGTGATCTTTCTTCCTGCATAATTAGGCGTTCGAATCTCTAATTTATACCCTGAGAATTTATATTCTTTGTTATTTTTTACATCTTTCACAGCTTTAAAATCGGCATTTACCAATTTATTCTCTATCTCATACTTTTTATAATACGAACCTTTCTGTAAAAGAAGTAACTCGGCTGAAATGTATTCATCCTCACTTTTCTTTGATGTAACACCACCAATATGGAATGTTCTCATTGTAAGCTGTGTACCAGGCTCACCAATAGATTGCGCAGCAATGATACCAACAGGTGTACCAAGTTCAACTAATGCTTTTTTAGAAAGATCAAGTCCATAACACAATTGACAAATCCCTTTCTTCGTTTGACAAGTAAGAGGAGATCTGACCTTAACACTTAGAATACCTGCATTTTCAATCTTGCTTGCAATTTCTCTTGTAATGATCTCGTTTTGTCCAACAAGTTTTTCTCCTGTTTTTGCAATCACATCTTCAAATGCTACTCTACCATAAATTCTGCTAGATAAGCTCTCCTTAACGTAGGGTGGATTATCCAATGCTTGAACTTCGATACCCAATGTTGTTCCGCAATCATGCTCTTTAACAATAATATCATGAGAAACATCAACCAAACGTCTTGTTAAATAACCTGATTCTGATGTTTTCAGTGCTGTATCTGCTAAGCCTTTTCTTGCACCGTGAGCTGAGATAAAGAACTCTGCAACCTTCAAACCTTCCATAAAGTTAGATTTAATAGGTATCTCAATAATATCACCTGATGGATTCTCCATTAATCCTCTCAATGAAGCAAGTTGTTTGATCTGTGTTTGAGAACCACGAGCACCTGAATCCAGCATAATAAAAATGGGGTTAAAATGCGTTGCTTTATCTTTTGGATTACCCTTTTCCATTTTCTGGCTCATTATATGCTTTAAACTCTCGTCTACACTTGTCCAAATATTGATGATGGTCTTATATCTTTCAACATTTGTCATTGCATGATTTTTATACTGCTCATTTAATTTATTGACCTGTTGTTGAGCATCTTCAATCTTTTTATATTTTTCCTTAGGAATAATAATATCCCAAAGACCGAAGGTAATGCCTGCTCTCGTTGAGAAAAAATACCCTGTGGCTTTCAAATAATCAAGATATACGATCATCTCATCTCTTGTAAGTATATCGTAGCTTTCTCTGATCATCTGCTTAATATTTTTCTTTGTAATGGTCTTATTGAAATATGGTAATTTTTTGTTCAATCCGAAGTTAAATATAGCTCTACCAACAGTAGTGTCAATGAATTTACCATCCACCAAAAGCTTAATAGGTGTAAATATCATTCTTCTTTTAGCCGGATCATTAACATCAATAAGCATTCTTTCATATTCATAATAAACATCATTCACGGAATAATATTTTCTCGAATTCTCATCAGTGTATGGTTTCTCAGATGTCAAATAGTATAGCCCAAGGATCATATCCTGTGAAGGAATAACAATAGGATCACCGTGAGAAGGTGATAATATATTATTTATGGACCACAATAATAATCTAGACTCCATTTGAGCCATTGGTGTCAATGGTAAATGAACGCCCATCTGATCGCCGTCAAAGTCAGCATTAAATGCCGCACACGCCAATGGATGTAATTGAATGGCATAACCCTGTGTCAATTTGGGCTTAAATGCCTGAATGCTCATTCTATGGAGTGTCGGAGCACGGTTCAAAAGAACGAGGTTCTTATCATATTCATTCTCTATCATTTTTTCGATTACTGCTTCATCAAGCTTTTCAGCAGGCTTCATTTTATCTGTATTATTCAATTTATTAAGTTTGTTCTTTTCCCTTTCAATGAATGTTTTGAATAATTCTCTTCCAATCTTCAAAGGTATCCCACATTCAGAGATCTTCAAATTAGGATTAATTACGATAACGGCACGACCTGAGAAATCAACTCTTTTTCCAAGAAGGTTCTGTCTGAATCGACCCTGTTTACTTCTCAATGTTTCGCAGAGTGATTTTAAAGGACTTCCGTTAGAACCTGTAATAGCTCTGCCTCTTTTCCCATTATCAATAAGTATATCAACAGATTCCTGAAGCATTCTCTTTTCATTTTTCAAAATTACTTCGGGTACATCATCTTCTAAGAACTTATAAAGACGATTGTTCCTATTTATAACTCTTCTATAAAGATCATTGAGATCAGCTGATGCAAATTTTGAACTTTCTAATGGTACCAATGGTCTAAGATCGGGTGGTAGGACAGGAATTGCTTTCCATATTATCCACTCCGGTCGAATTCCATTTTTCTTCATATTGGTTAATATTTTTAGAACTCTTAGTGATTTAAGTTTTGAAGTTTGAACTTTTTTTTCATTCTTGATGGATTCCACTTCCTTTTTTAGTTCCGCGATTTTTTCATCAAGATTTATACTTTTTAACTTATCATAAATTGCCGCAGCGCCAGAGGTGACTTCGATACATTCCTCACCAAATTCCAATAATAATTTTCTATATTGTATCTCATTGATCATATCCCACTGTGAAACAACCTTTATTTTCGGATCATTTACCTTTTTTATAAGATAAGATTCGTAGTATAGAACACTTTCAATATCTTTGGATTTCATTCCAAGAATAGGAGCTACGAAATTTCCGGTTTGGCCATGGAAATATAGAATATTTGCAACAGGTGTTGCAAGCTCTATAATTCCCATATAACGACGGCGGGCTTTCTTTTCAGTAACTTCAACACCGCACTTTTCGCAAACTTGACCGGCATATTTTCTACCTTTATACTTTCCGCAAGCACATGTCCAATCCTTGATAGGACCAAAGATCCTTTCGCAAAACAACCCGCCTTTTTCCGGTTTAAATGTTTTATAATTTATTGTATCCGCTTTTGTAACCTTTCCAACATAATCATTCTTTCTTGTTGCCCATTGGACCATATCTTCATAAGATGCAATCTTAATGGTAAGGGATTTAATTCTTTTCCCAAAATGTTTTTCATCTTTTTCTTCAATAACATTAAAACCTAAAGCCTTCATCTCCTTTAATAAAACATTAAAAGATTCAGGTGGATTGGTTGCAATGGGAAATTTACCTTTGATGATAGATTCATGCGCCTTATTTCTACCTATAACATCATCAGATTTAATGGTAAGCATTTCCTGTAAGGTATACGCTGCACCATATGCTTCCAATGCCCAAACTTCCATTTCTCCCAATCTCTGCCCGCCATTCTGTGCTTTACCGCCAAGGGGTTGTTGGGTAACCAATGAATAAGGACCTGTTGCTCTTGCGTGGACCTTATCGACAGCAAGATGGTTCAATTTCATCATATACATTACACCAACAGTTACAGGTTGATCAAAATAATCACCCGTTATACCATTGCGTAAGAAGATCTTTCCATATGAAGGAAGATTTATTTGTTTAAAGTAATCTTTTAGGTCTTGCTCCTTTGCTCCGTCAAATACCGGTGTTAAAAATCTGGTATTCAATTGTTCGCCTACAAGTCCCAATAATGTTTCATATATCTGCCCAATATTCATACGAGAAGGAACGCCCAAGGGATTAAGTATAACATCTACCTCTGAACCATCAGGCAGCATTGGCATATCTTCTATTGGAGCGATCTTTGAAATAACACCCTTATTTCCATGACGACCGGCGATCTTATCACCAACGGTTATTTTTCTAACCTGAGCTAAATAAACAACAACTCTTTTCACAACGCCGGATGGAAGATCATCGCTCTTTAATATGGCATTTTTCTCTTTATCATAATCATCTTGGATCTTTGTCTGTATCATGCTAAACTTATCTTTAAGAACAGATAATTCTTGAGTAAGCATAATGTCGTCCATGAAAAGATCAATTATGGAAATTTTATTACCAAGTAATGTTCTATATAATTTCTTATCAATTACAGTATCTTTTTTAACGGTGCCATTACCAACTTTAAGATTTTTACCTAATTTTTTACCTTTAATTAATTTGAAGACCTTCTCATTGTAAGCTAATTCACTTCGATATATCTCTCTTCTAATTTCCTTTTCAAGTATCTCCAGCTTTAATAAATTTTCTCTTTTTGATTTATCATCATTTTCTACTTTTTTTCTTGAAAAGATCCTTACGTCAATAACAGTACCATAGGTCTTATTATTAGCATATAGAGAAGTATTTTTTACATTTGTAGCTTTTCTTCCGAAGATGATCTGTAATAATTTATCCTCACCACTCTGTTCCGTTTCACTCTGCGGCGTTATCTTTCCAACCAATAGATCACCCGATTTTACCTTTGCACCTAAACGAATAATACCGTTTTCATCAATATTTTTAAATTTTTCAGGTGCTAAATTCGGAATATCCACAGTGATCTCTTCTTTTCCAAGTTTGGTTACACGTGCTTCAATCTCTGCTTTAACAATATGAACTGAAGTGAGAACATCTTCTTTTACCAATCTTTCGGATAAAATAATAGCATCCTCAAAATTATACCCATACCAAGGCATGAAAGCAACCTTTAAATTTTTACCAAGTGCTAAATTACTATTTGATATGGACATACCATCAGTTAAGAAATCACCTTTTTTTATTTTTTGTCCTATCTTAACAATGGGTCTTTGATTTTTTGATGTATCCTGATTACTCCTTCTAAATTTTTGAATAAAGTATTCAACTGTTTCTTCGCCATATTTGGGTTTATCAAGTTTTAAAACAATCCTATGAGAATCAACATATTCAATTTTTCCATCATATTCTGAAACAATTGCCGAATTTGAATTTGAAGCAAGAAGATGTTCTATACCTGAACCCACAATAGGTTCCTCGGTGTAAAGTAGCGGAGTAGATTGTCTCTGCATATTAACACCCATGAGAGCTCTGTTTGCATCATCATGTTCCAAAAATGGAATTAATGAAGCTGAAACTGATACCATCTGCTTAGGTGAAACATCAATGAACTCAACCTCATCGGATTTTTTATATGCAACATCATATTTTAAATGGCAATAAACATAATCATCGAGTATTTTGTTATTTTTATCTACTCTTACATCTGCGGAAGCGATAATATATTTTTCAGATTCATCGGCGGTCATATAAACGATCTCATCTGTGATCACTCTATTTATAACCCTTGCAGCAGGGGTTTCAATAAATCCTTTTTTGTCGACAATAGCATATGAGGAAAGGTGTGTGATCAAACCTATATTCGGACCTTCCGGTGTTTCAATAGGACAAATTCTACCAAAATGCGTCGGATGAATATCCCTTACTTTAAATCCGGCTCTTTTTCTATTCAAGCCTCCGGGTCCTAAAGCGGATAATCTCCTTTGATGTGTAATTGTAGCAAGTGGATTTATTTCGTCCATAAATTGTGAAAGTTGACTCCTTGCGAAGAAATCATTTACTGCATTTTCAATATTTCTTGAATAAAAAATATCAATAATACCCTTACTTTCGATATCACTTGTTGACAATCGTTCTCTTATCTTATCGGAAAGTTTAATGAGAGCAGACCTTATGACTTGATCCATTTGTTCATGCGGCATTCTAACCCTTCTATTGGAAAGGTTATCAATATCATCCGTAATATCAAGTTCACCTCTTAATTGCAAAAGTTCCTTAATGGTTCCAACAACATCATACTTCGTGAGTGTTAATGTATTATCCGGAACAATTCCTTTGAGATTTAATCTTTTGTTGACTTGGTATCTGCCAACATAAGAAAAAGAATATTTATTTTTATTATAATATAAATTTTCAAAAAAATTATCAGCCATTGGCTTACTATATGAATAACCCTGCTTAACTTTTTTATATATAAGTTTGCGTGCCTCATCCTTATTTCTAGTAGGATCTTTTTTTATTGAGTTAATGATCGTAACCTGATCAATACTATCCGGTTCAATAATATTAACTTCTTTTATTTCCTTCGGGATCACCAGATCAATATCATTTAGATTGTCTCCTGCTGAGGCAAGAACATCACCATCTTTTGAAATAATATCATCAGCCAAAATAATAAATTCGCTTTTGATCTTTTTTATTTCGGATACTTTCACCTTTTTAATTTCATAAAATTCTTTAAAAACCTCTGGAACGCTCAATCCCATAGCCCTTAAAAATGTGAGTCCTGAAACCTTCTTTTTCCTATCAATAAGGGCAAAAAGGTCCCTTTGATTATCAAGTGTAAATTCAAGCCACGAGCCAAAATAAGGAATTATCGTGGCATTAAATAATTTTTGACCATTAATATCAAGAATACCTTCTTGTTCCGTAAAAGTAATTCCAGGTGATCTATGCAGCTGAGCTACAACAATCCTTTCTGCACCATTAACAATAAATGTTCCCCTCTTTGTTACCATAGGGAAATTCATTAGAAAAACTTCCTCTTCTTTTGATTTTATGGGGTGTGTTTCTCCCGTAATTTCATCAACATCCATGAAAGTAATTCTTAATTTTAATCTCAAGGGTCGTGAATAGGTCAATAATTTATCTCTACATTCATCTTCAAGGTTTAAAGGCCTATCAAGAATATAACCGACATATTCAAGAACAACATTCCCTGTTGAAGTGGAGATTGGAAAAATTTCTTTTAGAGTTTTATGAAATGAGTTCTCATAAATATCTTCTATGTTTGTATTTTCATCAATAATTATTTTAGAGTACTGTTCTTCGAATGGTACCTTAAAATAATCTAAGTAAAATCTTATCTGATTTTCAATAACATTCTTTAAGGCAATTTTCTCTTTATAAGTACCGAAATTGTGAACCTTAAATTCCCTAATATTTTTTTTAGTTTTAAGCATAAAACCACCTCTTTATAAATAAAAAAAAAGACAGGCCTATTCTTTTATCACAAAAAATAGGCCATTTTGTTGTTAACAATAACA
Organism: uncultured bacterium; assembly: GCA_964453935.1. Classification (GTDB taxonomy): domain Bacteria; phylum AUK180; class AUK180; order AUK180; family AUK180; genus AUK180. Next base: position 8,832 of record CAYVPX010000031.1, read on the forward strand.
ATTAAAAAATTAATCAATTTCTACTAAAGCGCCAGCTTCGTCTAATTTTGCCTTTACTTCTTCCGCTTCTTGTTTTGAAACTTTTTCTTTTATTTTAGATGGTGCATTGTCTACCAATTCCTTGGCTTTCTTCAGATCTGTACCCAAAATATCTTTAACTATTTTAATTACAGGTATCTTTCTCTCACCGCAATCTTTAAGAATAACATCAAATTCTGTTTGTTCTGCTTCTTCCACTGCACCTGCTGCAGGTGCAGCACCGGCCATTGCAACTGGAGCCATTGCCTGAACATCAAATTTCTCTTCTAAAGCTTTTACTAACTCATTGAGTTCCATAACTGTCATTTTTTCGACCGCTTCAATAATTTGGTCTTTTGTGATTTCTGCCATTTTATCCTCCCTTAATTATTTTTTTCTGAAATTTGTTTTAATACTAAAACAAAATCTCTTTGGTTGGCTTTCAATACATTCAATAATTTCATCAAAGGTGCATTAAGAACATATAGTAACTTTCCTATAAGTTCATTCTTCGATGGAATTGTTGCAAGTTCTTGCACATCTGCATTTGTTAAAATGCTATCTTCATAGACCCCGCCTTTGATCTTAAAGGTTTCAACTAATTTTTCAAATTTTTTGACAACCTTTGCAACGCCTGTGGGATCTTCATCAATAAAAACAAAACCTGTAATATTCCTTGCTATAGTATCAAGATCCTTACCGTATGGTTTTTCTTCTACGGCTTTTTTGAAAATTCTATTCTTATATACCTTATAAATACCATTATTCTTTTTAACTTCTCTTCTTAATATAATAGTATTGTTGGCATCAAGTCCTGTGAAATCTACAAATAAAACATTGTTTCTTTCATTCATAATGCCCTGGATCTCTTTAACTATTTCTTTCTTTCGTGTGTTAACCATTTTTCCCCCCTATTTCGCAACATCTGCAGGATCAATCTTTATCCCGGGTCCCATTGTAGATGAAATATAAAGGTGCTTTAAATAGGTTCCTTTTAAACTATTCGGTTTTGCCTTTAAGATCTCTTTGTGAACTGCTAAATAATTTTCCATTATTTTTTCCTTGTCAAAAGATAATTTACCTGTTGGGATATGTATATTGCCGAATTTGTCAACCTTATACTCTAATTTTCCGGCTTTAAACTCCTTTACGGCTTTTCCAATATCCTTTGTAACAGTTCCAAGTTTCGGGTTAGGCATAAGTCCGCGAGGACCTAAAACCTTACCAAGTCTACTTACCTTTCTCATCATATCGGGTGTAGCAATCACAACATCAAAATCTAAAAATCCTTCCTTTTGGATCTTATCCACCAACTCATCCGAACCTACAAAATCAGCACCGGCTTCAGTGGCATGTGTAGCATTTTCACCTTCAGCAAAGACTAAAACCTTTACTGCTTTTCCCGTACCATTGGGTAAGGAAAGTGTTCCTCTTATCATCTGTTCTGCATATTTGGGATCAACACCCAAGTTTGCATGATATTCAATCGTTTCGTCAAACTTTACAGTATGAACGTCTTTCAAAATATCAACTGCTTCAGATAAGGTATAAAGTTTTTCACTGTCAACTTTTTCCTGGATGTTTTTAGCTCTTTTTGATAACTTCGTCATAACATCCTCCTTATCCTTCAACCTCGATCCCCATACTGCGAGCGGTGCCCATGATAATTTTCATGGCTGCATCAATATCGCTTGCATTGAGATCTTCCATCTTCTGCTCAGCAATTTTTCTAACATCGGACATTGTTACTTTTCCGATCTTGACCTTATTAGGTTCACCCGATGCCTTGACAATTCCCGCTGCTTTTTTCAGCAAGAACGATGCCGGAGGGGTTTTTAAAATAAAGTCAAATGTACGATCCTTATAAACAGATATAACGGTTGGGATCAATGTTCCCGCTTGTGATTTTGTCTGTTCATTGAACGCATTGCAAAATTGCGGCAGAGGTACTCCATGTGGACTCAATGAAGGTCCAATGGGTGGTGCTGGCGTAGCTTTTCCAGCAGGAATTTGTAATTTGATTACTGCTACTACCTCTTTTTTTGCCATTTCATACTCCTATATTTTTTCAACTTCGTCAAAACCTATTTGAATAGGTGTTTGACGGCCAAATACTGAAAGCACTACTGTCAATTGCAGTTTACTTTCATCAAGATCCTCAACTTCACCGATAAAATCGGTGAATGGTCCCTTTGATATTTTAATACGATTTCCAATTTTATATTCGTATTTTCTTGATTTTTCCTGCTCCGTTTTTGTCTTGAATATCTTTAGAAGTTCTTTTTTACTTACCGGTATGGGCATATGTGTCTCTTTCGTACCCACAAAATCAATAACACCATTAACATTTCTTATGTTATACCATAGAGCCAAATTCTTTTCTTCGTCATCATTAATGGGAAGTATGGTCTTTAATTTTATTAAGATATAACCGGGGTAGAGTTTTTTCTTTTTTTCTTCCTTGACCCCTTTATCAATAGTATATACTGTAACTTCAGGTAATAGGACTGCAAGAACATCTTCTTCCAAATGATTGTCTCTTACATATGCTTCAATACGATCTCTAATGACCTCTTCTTGGGTAGATAGAACATTTAGAAAATACCACGAATATCCGGGATCATCCTTGAGGAATTTTTCTTTAAGGGTGTCCAAATTTTCTTGTTCCTCCTCTATAAATTCATCTTTTTGTTTTTTTTCTTTATCAGTCATATTTCTACCTATTTTAGGATTATTCCCATTAACACATTAAATAATAAATCAACACCCCAAAATAAAAGAGCAAGTATTATACTTACAATTAATATTAGTATCGATTGATTAATAACTTCCTTTTTTGTAGGCCAGCTTATTTTCTTAACCTCGCCCTTTTGCTTATTGTAAAAATTCTTCAGTCCTTCAATCATTTTCATATTCACCTCTTAAATTGGCAGGGGCGGAGGGACTCGAACCCCCAACCTGCGGTTTTGGAGACCGCTGCTCTACCATTGAGCCACACCCCTTACTTAACTTCTTTATGTAAGGTGTGTTTTTTACACACTGGGCAGTATTTCTTTAAGTTAAGTTTCTCTTTTAACTTCTTTTTATTTTTTATTACGGTGTAATTCCTGCTTTTACATTCACTACATTGTAATATTACATAATTCTGCATATTAATTACCTCGTTTATTCAACGATCTTTCCGATAACACCGGCGCCGACCGTTCTTCCGCCTTCTCT
>CAYVPX010000032.1:0-11736 GCA_964453935.1 uncultured bacterium
ATAACAAAATAACCGTTGAAAGGTTCAAAGGTCAGGCAGTCATTATGAGACATTGGTTTTTCAATGTCGTAATAATCTCATTTGAGATTCAAATAATATTGTGTCAGGACGCACTTTAACTGATCAAAGATAAGTTAAGGTAACGTCCCTAATATGGGCTTCGCCCTCGCAATGACGAAAAAGCAAGTTGAAAAGTTCAAGCACTCTATTCACCATTTACTCTTTACCAAAATGATTTAAACAAAACATATTAAATACCGAACCATATTTTCATATTGTAACAATAAAAGTTGGGAAATTCTTGAAAAAAAAGCAAAAAAAATGTAAAATTTAACATTAGTTTTATAAATTAGGAGATCATAATGAAAGCATTGGTTACAGGTGGTGCAGGTTTTATAGGTACAAATGTTATAAAGCACTTCGCACCGAAATTTGACGAAATTGTTATTTTTGATAACCTTTCAAGAAAGAATACGAATATAAATTTATCATTTACTCAAAAGAATTTTAAAAATGTGAGGTTTATAAAGGGTGATGTAAGTAATTGGGAAGAAATTAAAAAGGTTTATGAGGATAATAAATTTGATATAGTATTTCATCTTGCTGCACAAGTTGCCGTAACGACCTCGGTAGATGATCCTAGGACGGATTTTAATATAAATGCATTGGGTGCATTTAATGTTCTTGAAGGAGCAAGAGTTACAGGGCAGAGGCCGGTTATGCTATATTCCTCTACAAATAAGGTTTATGGCGGTATGGAAGATGTTGTTATTATTAAAAAAGATGATACCCATTATGGTTATCGGGATTTTCCACAAGGTATATCTGAAGATTTTTCCCTTGATTTTCATTCTCCCTATGGATGTTCTAAAGGAACGGGGGATCAATACTTTGTAGATTATGCAAGAATTTATGATTTCAAAACAGTGGTTTTCAGACAATCATGTATATACGGAGACCATCAATTCGGTAATGAAGATCAGGGTTGGGTCGCTCATTTCCTTATAGCAACACATAATGGCATGCCATTGAATATCTATGGAGACGGATTACAAGTCAGGGATGTTCTATATGTCAAGGATCTTGTTTTACTTTATGAAAAAGCCATTGAAAATATTGAAAAGGTCAAGGGCCAGGTCTTCAATGCCGGCGGGGGGAAAAATAACACCTTATCCCTATTGGAATTTATATCTATTATTGAGAAAAAACTTGGACACAAGATCAAATATTCCTTTGATAATTGGCGACCTGGTGATCAAAAGGTCTATATCTCAAATATTGCAAAAGCCAAGAAAGTGCTTAATTGGGAGCCCAAGTTTAATGTAATTAATGGCATTAACGCCCTATACAATTGGGTAAAGGAGTTATAAATGAGTAAATATTTAATTACCGGCGGTGCCGGATTTATTGGATCTAACCTTTCAAAATTTCTCTTAAAGAAGGGGCATGAGATTGTGGTCGTTGACGATCTTTCTACTGGATTTTTTAATAATATTAAAGATTTGGAGACAGATAAAAATTTTAAATTTTACCTTGATTCGGTTATGAACATAAAAATTTTGGAATCAATCGTTCCAAATGTGGATGCCATTTTTCACCTTGCTGCCGCAGTTGGTGTAGAATATGTAATAAACAATCCATTAAAATCCATTGAAATAAATGTCAAGGGTACGGAAAATATTCTTCAATTGGCGAATAAATATAAAAAAAAGGTACTTATCACCTCAACATCTGAAATATACGGAAAAAATGATAAAGATTCTCTGGTTGAGGAAGATGACCGTATATTGGGAACTACCACAATAAATCGCTGGAGCTATTCCAATACAAAGGCATTGGATGAATTCTTAGGGTTAGCCTATTATAATGTTAAAAAATTACCTCTTGTTATTGTACGTTTATTTAATACTACCGGTCCCGGGCAGGTTGGTGATTATGGAATGGTCGTGCCAAGATTTATTAAACAGGCACTTTTGAATAAGACCATTACTGTTTATGGAGATGGTAAGCAAACAAGATGTTTCACTCATATTGAAGATGTTTTAGTCGCGTTGAATGAAGTAATGAACAATAAAAAATGTGAAGGGCAAATATTTAATATTGGTAACCCTCAAGAAGTTTCCATCAATGATCTTGCAAAGATGATCATTAAGATCACAAAATCAAGATCTGATATTACAAATATCCCATATGAAAATGTTATGGGTCCCAATTTTGAAGATATGAAAAGACGGGTTCCCAATATAAATAAGATTAAAAAATTTACAGGATGGCAACCCAAGCATAATCTAAGAAATATTATTGATGATATTCTAACTTATTTAAAGAACGGAATATAAAATGAAGATCACAGTTACAGGCGGTGCCGGATTTATTGGAAGCCATTTAGTTGATCTATTAATTAAAAAAGGGCATGATGTTCTCGTAATTGATAGTTTGGAAAAACAGGTTCATCTTGGGAAAAAACCTGATTATTTAAATAAAAAAGCCCATTATATTTTTGAACATTATGAAAAAAGAGAGAATTTAAAAAAGATCGCGGCATATTCCCAAGTTCTTGTTCATCTGGCAGCTTTGGTTGGTGTTGGGCAATCAATGTATGATATAAAAAAATATATTAAAGGAAATACATATAATACCTCCATATTGCTTGATTATCTGGCAAAGCATAAACATAATATAAAAAAGATGATCGTAGCTTCATCTATGTCCATATATGGTGAAGGTGCCTACTATTGCAAAAAGCATGGCGAGGTATTTCCCCGTCTTCGAGGAAAAACACAATTAGAACGCAAGGAATGGGAAATGAAATGTCCCATATGCAACGGACCAGTATCACACATTACGACCGTTGAAAATAAGCCTCTTTTCCCAACCTCATTTTATGCCATTACCAAGAGAGATCAGGAGGAAATGTTCCATACCTTCGGCTTAACCTATGGCGTTCCCACAGTTGCACTAAGATTTTTCAATGTTTATGGGGAGAGGCAAGCCCTTTCTAATCCCTATACAGGAGTTCTTGCTATCTTTGCATCAAGATTATTGAACAAGCAAGCACCCATTATCTTTGAGGATGGAAAACAATCAAGGGATTTTATTCATGTGAGTGATATTGTGAATGGTATCTATCTTTCCATTATGAGTGATAAAGCAAATTTTCAATCCATAAATTTAGGTACGGGAAAGGGAACACCTATTAAGAGAATTGCAACCATAATGCGAGATAACCTATATCCTGAATCAAATATAGAAATTGTAAACAGGTATAGACCCGGGGATATTAGACATTGCTTTGCCGATATTTTGAAAGCAAAGAAATTGCTGGATTTTAAGGTAAAGATCAAATTGAAAGAAGGGCTTAAGAATTACTTGCTCTGGCTTTCTACGCAAAAAGCCGCAGATAATTTCAATGCAGCATTTAAAGAACTAAAAAAATCAGGATTACTTTGAATGTATTCTAAATTATTTTTTGATCCTCGTTTCTGGGAGCTAATTATGGATATTGCCCCGGGAGTTAGGAATATCTTTCTTCATATTTTAAAAATAGAAAAGATATATATGCCATATATTCCAGTACCAGGGATCAGACAGATAATTTACTTCTTTAAAAGTGATACAATTTTGGCAAAAAGTTTTGATATTTTATTAAAAGAACCTTATAAGCATATAGACCAATTAAAAAATATCTACATTCTGCTTAATTATTCCGGTAACCTTAAAAAATTGAGAAGTATTCATGAATTGCCTAAAAACTATATCTTGAACAAGGCAATGGAAAATATCAATGATTTCGGCAGGATATCGCTGAAACTCAATAAATACTTGGGAAAGTATAAGACATATTCGACTTTTGATTCAAAGAAGCTATTAAAGCAATTAAAAGATCTTAAGGATAACGAGTCCGCAGTTAAAGAAATATGGCAAGAAATTTAAAGTACATAATATTAGCCCTAACATTAATTTTTGTTTTGTCCTCATGTGCCATCTTATATCCTTCCATTAGACAGGCAAAAAAAAATTATGAAAGAAGTTTGAAGATCCGAAATAATAATGAAAAAATAAATCTATATGAAAATATTTTAGATTCATTAAGTGAGAAGATCAATAGAGGTATTGCCGTAAAAGAGGCGTATATTGTTTATATTAACTCCCTTTATCAATTGGCACTCATAAATCCTGATAATAGAAGAATATTTTATAATCGTGCAACTATCGTATCCGCTATATTTGTAAAAAAGTTTAAGTATTCAGGCATTGCCCATTACTATCTTGCCAAATCCTTGTACCTTACTGAAAATAATACAAAGAATATTATTGAGAAGATCATATATCATGCTAAAAAAGCAAACTCTCTATTACCTCAAAAGGGATTTTCCATGGAAAGAAAAGAACTTAATAAAATAACAGAAAATATAAAGAATGCTATTAGCAATTAAAATAATAGTATTATTACTTATATTCGGATATCTCTCTATGAAAAGATATCCGTTGATCATTAGTTTAGGCGGTTTAACCCTTTTATTCGGAATTTTCTTTTTAAACCTACACTTTTTTTTAAAAGGTATTGTGATGGGGTTATCCTCTTCATCTACATATCAACTGATCATTCTTATATGGATAACTGTTTCATTTACAGCAATGCTTGATGGAGAAGGTGGCATCAAAGTTGCATCTCATATGCTTATTAAAAGTGTGAGAAATCCAATATTTTTATTTCCATTTTTCCCAGCACTTATCGGACTTTTCCCCATGCCGGGAGGTGCGTTGGTATCCGCCCCAATGCTTAAAGGAATGACTAAAAATTCAGGATTAAAGCCTGAAACAGAAGCCGTTATAAATTTCTGGTTCCGCCATATCTGGGAACCGGTTTGGATACTCTATCCCGGTTTGATCATACTCTCTTCAAAAGAATTTTTAAATACCTCTGTTATGAACATCATTTCACACCAATATTTCATAATGCTCTTTTCATTCTTAGGTGGTTTTATTTTTTTATTATTGTTAAATTCAAAAAAGATCAAGATCGAAGAGCATGAAAAAGAAACCGTAAAGATTAGCAAATTGTTCATGGCGCTATGGCCTATTATCCTTTTAGTAATAGGGGTAATTTTTGTTCCCAAAGGTCTTGTATATCTTATTTCTCTTATCTTGCTCCTAACAATCATTTATTCCTTTCAAAAAAAGATTTCCATAAGAAAATTATTACTCTATATTAAGAAAGGATTTAATTTAAAAATGATCCTACTAATACCGGTTATCTACATTTTTAAATATTTCGTTGAATATTCCAATATAAAGGAAGGTATCCTCAATATTGTAAATGGGAATAATTTACCTGTGGAATTTATACTTTTCTTTGTTCCTCTTCTTTTCGGACTCCTTTTCGGCTTGACCATTGGATTTGTCTCTTTGGGGTTTCCTATCCTCTCATTTATCTTTCTATCTTCAACGGGAAATATTAATTTTTATTATTTTACCATCTTTTTTTTAGGCGGATATTTGGGATTACTTTTTTCCCCTATGCACCTTTGCCTACTGGTTACTAAAGAATATTTTAATGCAAGTTTATTAAAAATGTATGGTAAAATGATCTTTCCTGCATTATTTTTAATAGTATTTTCACTTATTGCAAATTACTTTTTAAATTAATAAAAAAACATTTTTATTTGTAAATAAATGTAATTTAGTTTATAATGATTGTTTATAATGAGGTATATATGAAGTATTCAGAATTCATAGAAAATCTGAAAAAGGAAAATGATTTTCAAAATGTATTGCAATTCATTAAGAATTTAAAAAGTAAAAGAATATATTACTTTTCCCATGATGATCCTGATGGGATAACATCAGCGGCAATTATGTCCGAGCTGTTTGAGTATTTGGGATATGAATATAAATTATTATTCCCGTCTAATTTTGCTTTAAGAAAAGAGGATATTCCGGATGATAATTATGATGCCATTATTGTTTCAGATAAAGGCACCCTGACAGAGTATGATAATTTTTACAATGATAACAAACCATTCTTAACTATTGATCACCATTTTGCACCGGCAGTGCCGCAAAAGATCATGTACTACAATCCATCATTGAAGCCAAATTCTTATTGTTCTGCATCATTTATAGTTCATAATATTGCAACAGCAATGGGTTTTAGAAACGATTATACAGATTTTTACGCTATGGTAGGAATGAAAGGAGATTGGGTTATTGATCCGGCAATTGATATGGTGGCTCCATATGTAATGCCGTTTTATGAAGAATTTAAGGAAAAATTCCCAAATTTATTGGAAAAAAGAAAAGATCTTGAACCTACTATGTTCGAAGCAAGTCAGAAAACAGTAACTACGCTACTGTCCGTTTACTCACATGATCTTCACGGTATATCGGGCGGAGCATTCCAGTTCTTTTATAATGACAGGGATGAAAGATTGAAAGATCTTTTTCAACCGCAATTCTCATATGAATTATTAAGAGGTATTGAGAGACAGAATATTGACCTTAAAAATGTTTCAAATGTAGATGAGCTTTTAGCAATTCCCGGATACGAGGATAATGCTAAGCTAATGCTTAAATATTACAAGGAAGATTGGGATAAGGGTATTAATCTTTTGAATACAGCAGTGGAATTAAAAAGTGTAAGAGATACCCGGGTATTTTTATATATGGGAAAGGAGATGAACCTCATGCCCATGTTGGGCTCCGTAACATTATTTGATTTTGCTAATGGAAAAGATGCAATATTTATAATGGCGGCAAAGATCGGCTATGGTGTTCATTTTTCCGTTAGGGCAACAGGCGGAAATATACATTCAGGTAAACTATGTGGCAACTTGGCGGAAGAAATTAAAGGAACCGTAACAGATAATAAAAAGCAATTTATTTCCGGTGGTGGACATCCAAAAGCAGCAGAGTGTAATGTGAAGATCAAAGATTATCCCTATGATGATGCCCTAAAAATATTTTTAAATATGTTCAATGAAATAAAAACTGATTTCAATCAGGAAAAATTTGGAGTGTAATATGTCATTTTGGGAAACAGAATTTGTAGGAATATTGGACTTTATTGATAATTTAATAGTAAAATATAAAAATAAGGATTTTATTATTGGTGTATTGGAAGAGGTAAAAAGAATTAGAAAGATCGTTCCGTTAAATCCTGGTATTGTTTCAATGTGTGCGTATAATATTATTAAACCCGTTGAAAAAGAGGATTTTGATAATGGTGAGTACCTTGTTATAACAAAAGGGAAAGAAGAGTATTTCGGGCACACCAAAAGCGATGCGGAAAATCTTTATATTGATAATTTTACCATACCCAGAGAAGAGATACACAGTATATTTTATATTAAACGAGATACGGTTGAAGAATTTTGGCCTACACTTATACATGAGGTAAGAGAAAAATGAAAGTTAATAAAAATGATATATATTTAATAAAAGGTCCTGCAAAGATTATTTTAAGCTCGGGTCTTTTTGAGGTTATCGGTGCATATTATCGTTCTGGCAATATTAATATTCATGAAGGGAAACAATTGCCTATAATCGTCAAAGAAGATGGTGTTTTAGATATCAACGGCGGTTCATACGAGAAACTTGACCATTCAACAATTCCTAAAAAATGGTATGAAATACCAAATATCGTTAAGGCACAAAAATTAAAAAAGATCCTCATATTAGGCGAGGTTGATACGGGAAAATCTTTCTTTACCACATTTATAGCCAATCAATTGGGTAATCTTAATGTAAAGGTAGGCGCCATTGATACTGACACCGGACAATCTGATATTGGTGCTCCCGGAACTATCGGTTTCGGCATCTTTGATAAACCGCATTTCAATCTTTCCGATGTAAAACCGGATAAACAGTTCTTTATTGGAAATCTTTCACCAGGAGGTGGTTTTTCTATCTTTCTTGCAGGTGTTTCCAAAATTTTGGAATATTCCTTAACAAAAGTAGATACTGTTATAGTTGATACCACAGGCTGGGTCCATGGTGATGGTGGAAGAGCAATAAAAAGAGCAAAATTGGATATAGTGGATCCCGATCTAATTATCTTACTTCAAAGAGGAAGAGAACTCGAACATCTGGTCCAGCATATTGACAGATCAAAGATCATAGATCTAAAAGTATCCAAAAAAGCGTCCAACACATCTCAAGAGGTTAGAAAAACATTGAGAGAGGAGATCTCAAAAAGATATTTTGAGAATGGAGAAACAATTACATTTGATCTTAACAATGTGTTATTTGACAGGGTCTATACCAAAAGCGGTGTAAAAATGGAGAATAATAATCTTGATATACTTTACCTTGAAAAATTGCCTGCTTGGGAAGGCACTGTTGTTGTATTTCCTGAAAATATTGATCTTAATAAACGAACCGAACTTTTAGGGAAATTCGGAAAATCCGTTTGGTATACCCCAAAATATTTAAAGGATATTTTTGTTGGATTATGCGATAATGAAGGATTTTGCCTATCTGTCGGCATCATTGATAATATTGACTTTGTGAATAAAAAAATATCTGTATATTTGAATAAAAAGAACTGCAATAAAGATAATATTAAGATGATCCAATTCGGAGCTATTCGATATAATAAGCATGGTGAGGAAGCAGGATTTGTAATACCGGGTTCAATATAAAATATTCGTACTTATAAAATCTTGTTAAAGAGTTAAATGACTTATAATTTATTATATTTCTCTATACTATTTTCCAATTTGTAAAGGTCGGTGTCATCAACATCTTTATGAAATGTTACACGGATACGCTCACCGTGGGGAATGACAAGTATATTGTTCCTTTTTAAATAAGTGACCAATTTTAAATTATCCTTTATCCGGAAATATACCATATTGGTCTGGACCGACCTTAGATCTACCTTTATTTCTTTAAATTTTTTAATGAATTTAGCAAATCTTTTTGCCCTTTTATGATCTTCTTTCATTCTATCTATCATTTTTGTTAAAGAAACAATGCCTGCTGCTGCAAGTATTCCCACTTGCCGCATGCCGCCGCCTAACATTTTACGGATCTTCCTTGCTTTTTTAATATCACTTCTTGTTCCTACAAGCATTGAACCAATAGGCGATGAGAGCCCTTTTGAAAGACAGAACATTACAGTATCAGCATATTTCGCTATATTTTTAGCTTCTGTTTTCAGTACCAACGCCGCATTAAATATTCTTGCTCCATCAAGGTGAATATATAAATTATGTTTCTTTGCCAAATTATAAAGATCCTTCATATAATCAAGGGAAATAACAACCCCTCCGTCATCATTGTGAGGATTTTCAATACAGATCAATGAGGTCTTGGGGAAATGAATATCTTCATCACGAATAGCATTTTCAATCTCATTAAGATCTAATTTCCCGTATTTTGATCTTAATGTTCGTGTTTGTAATAATCCATGTCGGGCAGCGCCACCGACCTCGTGTTGAATAATATGTGAAGAATCTCCGAGAATTATTTCATCACCGGGATTTGTATGCAAGCGAATAGCAATTTGATTTCCCATGGTACCTGATGGTACAAATAATCCGGCTTCTTTTCCCAGCATTTTTGCCGCAAGTATTTCAAGTTTATTTACTGTGGGATCATCTTGAAAAACATCATCTCCTACATGCGCTTCGAACATAGCTTTTCTCATCTCGTCTGTGGGTTTTGTAACCGTATCTGACCTAAAATCTGAATATTTTTTCATTATTGCTCCTACAATTTTATTATTTTAAACAAGGGAAGTAATCTTTTATATGTTTGGTCGGGTGTTTCTAAAATAAGCTTTGTTCCCGAAATAAGCTCAACAAATCCAACCTCGCTTTTAAATCTGGGAACAATATGTATATGGATATGTTCAATAGAGCCACCCGAATACGGTCCTATATTCCAGCCGATATTAAACGAATCCGTTTTATATTCTTTTCCTATTATTTTCATAGATCTATTAAGTAGAATATGGAGTTCATTCCACTCAACTTTTTTATACTTGTCCATTTTAATGATATGCCTCTTGGGAAATATTAAAATATGTCCTGATGCATAGGGATAAATATTTAATACGATTATATGGTAATCAGATTCATAAAGTTTCAAACTTTTAACTTTCGGATCATTTTTCACTATACTACAAAGAATACATTTTACATTCGGCCGCTCCCCATGTAGATATTTTTCTTTGCCAATAACATAAAGATGCTTGTGAAAGGCGCCTTCCATTTTTATTTATTTTCAAATTTTATAAATTCTTCAAGTGCTGAAAGTGTTTTTTTTATGCAATCATTGGGATCATATATTGGAATACTTTTAGTAAACAGGACCTCATTTTGGTAAGTAAGATAATTCAATTTCACCATTTGAAAACTTCCTAATTTTTTAAGTTCTACTTTTAATGTAGAAGCAGCAGTATCATTTGTCGTAACAATTTTATTCTTTGCTAAATATGCCTTTATCATTGAAGAGTAGGTTTTCTCCGTGGGAAAGCCTACATAAGTCGAAAGAGCCAATTTTATAGATTGTAAATGTTTTATTTCTTCAATAAGATTCTCTTTAATAGCTTTTTGAAGTTTTTCTATGGTATCTTCATGGTAACCTACAATATCTATAATTACCTTGCCGTTTTTCAACAGTACATTTCGCGGTATGGATATAGGTCCTTTAACTTTTTGATTAAGGGTATACTGTTGGTGATAAATATCTCTCAAAATATTAATGTCTGACGAACCATAATTATCCTTTAAAAACTTTTTAATGGTATTATCTGTTACACTACTTCCATCCTCTGAAATTGCATAAAAAACAAAATTCTTATTTTTAATACTATCTACCAACTTTTTTAAATGCGGTAATTCATTCATACAGGGATGACAAGTTGATGCAAAAAAATCCAATAGGATCACCTTATTTTGAGTTTGACTTCGCAGATTAATTAAATTTCCTGAAATATCTCTTATATTAACAAATGTAAAGCCAAAAAATAAAACACCAATTAATAAAATAAAAATTACTTTTTTTCTTTCCATATTCCATTATCCTCAAATAGTGTGCCAAGAGCTATGTTTTTGATCTGCATTTGATGAAATGTTTTCCAATATTCTTCTTTGTTTGAAATACCTTGTTTTTGAGAAACAAAATTTATTATTACATTTCTTGCATTATTTTCAATATCCACACTATCTTTTACATCTTTATATATTATATTATTTTTATCTTTTAGAAGTATTTTCAATTTCCCATTTTCTCCTTCACCAATATAATTTTTCTTTAAGAACTCTTTGATCTTGCTGCTAAAAAAAATTCTGTTTTTCATAGCCAGATAAAAATTTTGTTCACTTTTTGATACACCTTGTTCCAAATTATCCGAGTTCGTCTCATAATATAACATTTTATTTTCAACGATCTTAAAATCACCTAATATCTGTTTTTCCAATGTATCTGTTGTATCAATTACATTTACATTTATCCTTGGTTTTAAAGTAATCGTACAATTTAAGAAAGAAATTACGATCAAAAAGATTAAGCTCTTTTTAATCTGCAATAAACTCATATTGTATTATATATTCTGACTCAACTGTTTTATTGCCTGATTTCGCAGGAATAAAAAGGCAATTTTTAGCAGCATTTATGGCATTCCTATCAAGGGTATCATTCCCTGTACTTCGTATTAATTTTACATTCTTTACATGTCCATTTGAAGCAATTGTCAATTTTAATTTTACCTTACCACCAACGCCCATA